>JAFUAK010000230.1 GCA_017460765.1 Prevotella sp.
CGCGCTGAAGCACCATGCCAGACTGGAAGAGTTGGGGGAGGCTGACCTTGGCCTCGGCAAAGGCGGCGCAGCACAGAATCACGCAAAAACACAAGATTTTTCTCATACATTGTTGTTTTGATGTTGCAAAAATACAAAAAAACTTCGTTGGAATGACTAAAAAACGCGTTTTTCTTGAGCAATGAAACATTTAAAAAAGCATCTGTAACAAATCAGCATATCGTTTGGCGAGTTTTTTCCTACCTTTGCAAGCAGAAAAATTTTGTAGAGATTTAGGGATGAAGAAAGTTGCATCGCAGAAAGTGTCAATGGGAGAGAAACTCGGCTACTCGATGGGAGATGCCGCGGCCAATCTGGTATTCCAGATGATGATGATCTTCCTGTTGAAGTTCTATACAGATGTCTTCGGACTGGACGGTGCCGTAGCGGGAACCATCTTGATGATCGGGAGTATCTCTGCCATTGTCGTCGACCCCACTGTAGGCATCCTTTCCGACCGCACAAAGACACGCTGGGGTAAGTTCCGTCCCTGGGTCATCTGGACAGCCATCCCTTTCTGCCTGTTCTACATTCTGGCCTTCTATAATCCTGGTATCCACGACAAGGAACTGGTAGCCGTCTACGCAACAGTTTCCTACGTGCTGATGATGACCGCGTACTCTTTTAATAATATACCTTATACTTCTTTGGGCGGCGTGATGACGAGTGACATCAAGGAGCGCACCAACATCACAACCATCCGCTTCATCGTGGTGACCATCGCCCAGTTCGTGGTGCAAGGCCTGACGCTGCCGTTGGTGGACACCTTCGGCAATGGCAACCTGCAGCGAGGATGGGTATCGACGGTGATTCTCTATGCCGTCATCGCCTTCTTCATGTTCCTGGTTACGTTCAAGGTGACCAAAGAGCGCATCCTGCCACTGCGTTCCCAGAAAGTGAATATCAGGGAAGATATCAAGAATACCTTCTCCGACGTGTCGTGGAACTCGATGGCGCTGCTCACCTTCTCGCTTTTCATCACACTGGCGATGTGGGGATCTGCCATGAATTTCTATTTTCAGTATAATGTCGACCAGAAATCGCTTTGCGATTTTCTTTCCCATTTCATCGAGATTGAGCAGAAGGATGCCTATTCCGTGGGCTTCTCCGTGTTCAATATAATGGGAGCCATCGTGCAGTTCGTGGGCGTGATCTGCCTGTCTCGTTATCTGGCTGGCAAATACGGCAAGAAGAAGACGTTCATGGTGTGTCTGTCGCTGACGGCCTTCTTCACGGCCATGTTCTATATTCCCTCACCGACAGACGTGAGCCTGATGTTCGTGCTCAACTTCCTGAGATCATTGGCCTATGCTCCGACCATTCCGTTGTTGTGGGCCATGATCGGCGACGTGGCCGACCATGTGGAGTTCGAGAATCACCGTCGCGCTACAGGTTTCTGTTTCTCGGGCATCGTGCTGGCCCTGAAACTGGGACTGGGCTTCGGAGGAGCCATCGCAGGCATCATCATCTCCATGTTCGGTTATGAGTCGGGAAATGTGTCCATCCAGAACGAGAGCGCTATGGAGGGCATCAGGTTCGTATCGAGCATTGCGCCGGCCTTCTTGTTCTGTGTGGGTGTGCTGGCCTTGCACTTCTATCCGATTACGAAAGAATATAATGAAATGATGCAGGCAGAACTGACCATGCGTCGCCGTCTGGCTGCCCATGCCGAAGAAAATGATTTTACCAAATAATAATAGTCAAGCAATATGAAACCACGTTATCTTTATCCGAGTGATTATTATGCAGATCCTTCTGCCAATGTGTTTAACGGAAAACTGTTCGTATATCCTTCCCACGACTGGGAGGCTGGTGCTGCCTTCGATGATGATGGCGGACACTTCCAGATGAAGGACTATCACGTGATTTCCATGGACGATGTGGAGAATGGTGAGGTGACCGACCACGGTATGATTCTCAGTGTCGACCAGGTGCCCTGGGCTGAGAAGCAGATGTGGGACAACGATGTCGTCGAGAAGGACGGCAAGTACTACCTGATCTTCTCTGCCAAGGACTACAACGGCGTGTTCCACCTCGGTGTGGCCGTGGCCGACAAGCCCGAGGGTCCGTTTGTGCCTCAGGAGCATCCCATCCGCGGCTCTTTCTCCATCGATCCCAGCGTCTTCAAGGATGAGGATGGCGAGATCTATTGCTATTTCGGTGGCCTCTGGGGCGGTCAGTTGCAGTGGTATCAGGCACCTCAGAAACTCGTGAAGGAAGGCGTTGACCTCGGCCCTGCTGCCGACAAGAAGACCCAACTCTTCGCTCCTGCCGACGTACCTGCTCTGTCCAGTTTCGTGGTTCGCATGAGCGACGATGTGCTGCAGTTTGCTGAGGCTCCCCGTTCTGTGGTGGTTCTCGACAAGGACGGTCAGCCGCTGAAGGCCGGTGATCCCCACCGCTTCTTCGAGGCTTCCTGGATGCACAAGTATAATGGCAAGTATTATTTCTCCTACTCCACGGGCGACAGCCACATGCTGTGCTACGGTATTGCCGATAACCCCTACGGACCTTTCACCTATCAGGGTGTCATTCTCGACCCCGTCGTAGGCTGGACGACCCACCACAGCATCGTGGAGTACAAGGGCGAGTGGTTCCTGTTCTATCATGACTGCGTACCATCTAATGATGTGACTCATCTGCGCTCCCTGAAGGTACAGCGCCTGTTCTACAATGAGGATGGTACGATTCAGAAAGTCATCAATGAGTAAACAACTTATATCTAATTATTACATTGCTCACCACGACGAGTTGCTGGCCTACGTCAGTGCTCGTCTCGGTGGTAGTAGTCTGGCGGAGGACATCGTTCAGGATGTCTTCCTCCGGCTGCTGACCACAGACAAGATGATTTCTGAGGCGACTTTACCTGCCCTGGTCTATACCACGGCGCGCAACTTGCTCTACGACTATTTCCGCCGTCGCACCGTCATAGAGTCCTATGAGCATTATATCAAGGGGGTATGTAGTGAGGAAACATCGATGGAATCGGTGCTTTCCGCTCAGGAGATTACGGCCCGTCTGGAGTGCGGACTGGCCCGTCTGTCGGAGAAATGCCGTGAGGTGTACCGTCTGCATATCTATGGCGGCATGAAGGTCAGCGAGATCTCCCAGGAACTGGGCGAGGGCTACAAGAGCGTGGAGCACCGCCTCGGCACTGCCCGTAAGGCCATGCGCCAGTATCTCAGGAAATACGCGTAAGCGGGATTATTTGAAAATAAGCGTTGTCAGGCGGTCTGCGGGGAATAGTTCGCAGGCCACTTTTTGTATGTCCTCGGCCTTGATGGCATCGATGCGGCGGAACAGTCCGTCGAGGTCGCGCTCATGGCCGTGATGCAGGAAACTGCGTCCGAAGTCGAGGGCAAACTGCTCGCGGTTGTCGCAGCCGATAGCGATCTGGCCCTTCAGTTGGCGCTTGGCAGCGGTGAGTTGGCGTTCGCTCAGCGGCTTCTCCATCAGTCGGTCCAGTTCGTGGCGTACAAGTCGGCAGCATTTCTTGACGTCGTGGTGGTCGCAGCCGAAATAGATGCTCCAGACGCCTGTGTCGCTGTAACTTACCATCGAACTCTCCACCGTATAGACCAGTCCGTGGCGCTCGCGCAGGGAGAGGTTCAGGCGGGCGTTCATGCCTGGGCCACCTATTATATTATTAAGAAGATAGAGGGGCATGCGTCGCTGGTCGTTGTACGCATAGGCGATGGTGCCGATCATCACGTGTGCCTGGTGGGAGCCGAGAGAGCGCTCTACGAGTTGAGAGTTATGAGTTAAGAGTTTAGAGCGATGATTACCACTATCCACAATTCTCTCTCCACTGTCCACTATCAACTTTCCACTGTTCACCAACTTCTTAAAGTCGATGTCGCCATAGACGAAGAAGACGGTCTTCTCCGGCAGGTAGTTGCGGCGCACGAAGCGCAGGGCATCCTCCGTCTTGTAGGTGCGCAGTTGGTCGGCATTGCCCAGGATGTTATGCCCAAGGGGATGTCCTTCGAAAAGGATATTCTCGAACTCGTCGTAGATCAGTTCGGCGGGCGAGTCGTTATAACTCTCGATTTCATCGCAGATAACT
This sequence comes from Prevotella sp., assembly GCA_017460765.1. Lineage (GTDB taxonomy): Bacteria > Bacteroidota > Bacteroidia > Bacteroidales > Bacteroidaceae > Prevotella. Next base: position 4,106 of record JAFUAK010000230.1, read on the forward strand.
TCCACCTCCTTGTCGATCTCATGCTGGGGATACTGGCTGTGGAACACGATGTCGGTGAGCACATCGACGGCTTTGGCGAAATGCTCCTTGGAGATGGCGGCGTAGAAGACGGTATCTTCCTTGTTGGTGAAGGCGTTGAGTTCGCCGCCCACGCCTTCGAGGGCGTTGATGATCTGTAGGGCGTTGCGACGCCTGGTCCCCTTGAAGGTCAGGTGCTCGCAGAAGTGGGCCAGACCTTCCTCGCCGGGCAGTTCGTCACGGGTGCCGGCGGCTACTTCATAGCCGCAGTACACCACCTGTGAATCCGATGGCAGGTGGATGATACGGAGCCCGTTTTCGAACGTATGGATGTTATATTTCGTCATTTCGCGTGCAAAGGTAGTAAAAATTTGGCGGTATGCCAAATTTTTACTACCTTTGCACGCGACAAAACCAAAACATATGCGAAAAGTAATAGGAATAGGTGAGACGATTCTCGATATTATCTTTAAAGGGGATCAGCCGATAGGGGCTGTGCCTGGCGGTTCGGTATTCAACGGACTGATCTCTTTGGGAAGGGCTGGTGTCAACACGACTTTCATCAGCGAGACCGGCAATGACCGCGTGGGCAGGAACATCATCCAGTTCCTGAAGGACAACCACGTCGATGCCAGCAACATCAGCGTCTATCCAGAGGCGAAGTCTCCCGTCTCGCTGGCTTTCCTCAATGAGCAGAACGATGCGGAGTACATCTTCTATAAGGATCACCCCCACGACCGGCTCGACTTCGTCTATCCTGACATCCAGCCCGATGATATCGTGATGTTCGGCTCCTACTATGCCGTCAATCCCGTCATCCGTCCTCAGATGCAGTCGTTCCTCGAGTATGCCCGCAACCACGGGGCCATCATCTATTACGACGTGAACTTCCGTTCTTCCCATCGCGACGAGGTGATGAAACTGCGTGCGAACATTCTGGAGAACCTGGAATATGCCGACATCGTGCGTGGCAGCAAGGAAGACTTCGAGGTGATGTTCAATCTCACGGAGGCCGAGACGGTCTATCGTTCCCAGATATCGTTCTACTGCAAGAACTTCATCTATACGCAGGGGGCAGAACCCGTGGAGGTGAGAGGCGTCGGCGGATGGCGTAGGCAGTATCCCGTGCTTCAGGCCGAGACCGTCAGTACCATCGGTGCCGGCGACAACTTCAACGCGGGCTTCGTGTTCGGACTGATGAAATACGGTATCACGCGCGACAGGCTGGAGGCAGGACTATCAGAAGAGCAGTGGGACAAAACCATCGCCGAGGCCCAGCAGTTCTCCGCGAACGTCTGCAAGAGCATCAGCAACAGCGTCGATCCGGCCTTTGCCGAAGAGAAGAAACGTGAAACTAATAATTTTAAATATGATGAGTGATAGCATTAAGTACATCGGTGTTGACGATCTCGACATCGACCTGTTTGAGAGTCAGTATGTGGTGCCTGAGGGCATGAGTTACAATTCCTATCTCATTGACGATGAGAAGATTGCGGTACTGGATACTGCCGACCGTCGCAAGGGAGAAGAGTGGAAAGCGAACCTGAAGGCCGCACTCGATGGGCGCCAGCCAGACTATCTCGTGGCTCACCACATGGAGCCGGACCACGCTGCGCTCATTGCCTGGATGCTGGAGACCTATCCTGGCTTGCAGGTCGTATGCAGCGCCCAGGCCGCGAAAATGCTGCCCAACTTCTTCGAGGGCTTTAACTTCGAGGGGCGCGTGATGATTGTCAAGGAGGGCGATACACTCTCGCTGGGTCGTCATGAACTGAAGTTCATAGGGGCTCCGATGATACACTGGCCGGAGGTCATCATGAGTTACGACACCTTGGACAAGGTCGTCTTCTCTGCCGATGCTTTCGGCAAATTCGGCGCGTTAGTTAACGAGACTGACGATTGGGCCTGCGAGGCACGTCGCTACTATTTTAATATCTGCGGCAAGTATGGTTCGCAGGTACAGGCGGTGATGAAGAAGTTGGCTGCGCTCGATGTGCAGACCATCTGTCCGCTGCACGGTCCTGTGCTCAAGGGCGAACAGTTGGCTGCTGCCATCAAACTATACGACACATGGAGCAAGTACGAGCCTGAGAGTGAGGGAATCCTGATTGCCTATGCCAGCATTCACGGTGGAACGGCTGCCGCTGCCGAGCGTCTGGGTGAGATACTGCGCCAGAAGGGTGCTCCGAAAGTGGTGGTGAGCGACCTGAGCCGCGACGATATGGCCGAGGTCATCGAGGATGCTTTCCGTTATCCTACCGTCGTGGTGGCTGCATCGAGTTACGATGCAGGCGTCTTCCCTGTGATGCACGACTTCCTCTATCACCTGCAGATCAAGAACTATCAGAAGCGCCGCTTCGGCATCGTCGAGAACGGCAGTTGGATGCCTACGGCAGGCAAGGTGATGCGCTCGATGATAGAGGGGCTGAAGGACTGTGAAATCGTGGAGCCGATGGTCACCATCCGCTCTCGCATGAAGGCTGCCGACGAGGCGCTGCTGGAGCAGTTGGCCGTCAGTCTGCTGGCATGAAGTTGAAATAAGTACCTTTCAAAACCTTAAAATACGGCCGATTTCTTCGATGGAATCGGCCGTTTTGATGTACTGCCGCCAGTCTCCACGGATCATACCCTTGGCCTGAAGGTCATCCAACAGGGCGATGAGCGAGTCCCAGAAGCCCTTCATATTGTAGAGGATCACCGTCTTCTGGTGATACCCGATAGTGGCTGAGGCTGCCACGGTGAAGACCTCGTCGAGCGTGCCGATGCCACCAGGCAGGGCGATGAACACGTCGCTCTGGTCCATCATCAGTTGCTTGCGGTCGCTCAGGTTGTCGCAGGGAATCTCCACATCCACAAAGTCGCTCGTGCGCCCCGTCTTCTCCACCAGCATCGGCACCACGCCGATGGTGCGCCCTCCGCCCTCTTTCGATGCCTTCGCCACGCACTCCATCAGCCCCTGATTCACACCTCCATACACGATGGAATGGCCGTTTTCAGCGGCCCACCTGCCCAGTTCCTCCGTCATCTCGAAGAACGCTGGGTCAATCTGCTGATTCGCAGAACAAAATACACATATCTTCATCTTCTTAATCCTTTAGTTATTTCTCAATCAGCCAGTATTCCGACAGCCCGTTTACGACACGATGCTTGAAACTGAAGCGGTAGTTGTTTATTGCTCTGCCAAGTTTGTGGGAGTTCATCTTCTCGGCATCGAAATAGGCATAGCGCGAGGCGAAGAGACTCAGAATCTCGTTCGTACCCCACCAGCGGCCCTCTCCGTCCTTCGGCTTGCGGAAAGTCTCGGCAATCATCTCCTCCAGCGCGACACTCCGCTGATAGGGCTCATTCTCCTTGAGCAAATCGGCTATCTCGTTGTCGTCCAGCCAGAAACGCTCGTTCTCCTTAATCAGATGGAGCACCTGGGCGAAGAGTTGTCGGTGGTTGATGGTGTCGTTATAGTCGATGTTCTTGCCATTGGGAATGCCCACGCAGACGAAGCGGCGGGAGCCCGTGGGGTCCACCAGCGGCTGCTTCTGGTTCGTTGTGCCGATGAACGAGGTATAGCGGCGGTACTGCTTGATGGTCTTGCCGTAGGGAGGGCGGAATTTCACGTCGCTCGACGACAACAGATACTTCAGTACGATCTGCTGCGAGGGCGTGGTTTTGTCGAATTCATCGATATTGATCAGCGCAAACGAGGTCAGCGCGATGTTCAGGTCGAACTCGTTCTTGAAGTTCAGTTTGTCGTTGTAGTA
>JAFUAK010000231.1 GCA_017460765.1 Prevotella sp.
ACCTCCGTTTGCAGGAATTTGCCTACCTTTGCAAACGAGAGGTCAAGTGGACACTTTCGCAGACTTTTGAAAGACTGGAATTACACATAAGCGCTTTTGGGACGGGCTTTGAGTACTTGCAAAAATCTTACTTGTACCGTTCAAATACTTAAAGTGCTGTCAGTGAAGATTATATGAATGTTGCGTGGGCAAGTAGAGTTTCCTATGAATGCTTATATTGTTTCGCCTTGCTGTCAAGTTCAGATAAACGGTCGAGGGCTGCATTAAGCGTTTCATCGCGCTTGGCAAAGTGGAAGCGGATAAGATGATGAACATCCTCCCTGAAGAAGCAACTACCAGGAACAGCACCCACACCGACATGCTCTGCCAGCCATTCACAGAAATGAAGGTCGTCCTTCACACCGTATTTCGACACATCGAGCATCACGTAATAGGCTCCCTGTGGGTCGGTAAAGTCAAGACCGAATTGTTTCAAGCCATCACAGAACAGTTGCTTCATGTGGGTATAGTGCGCCTGTAGTTCATTATAATAGGAATCAGGGAAGCAAAGACCGACTGTGGCGGCCTCCATCAACGGCGCAGCAGCACCAACGGTCAGGAAGTCGTGTACCTTCTTCACACGTTCGATGACACGCTCTGGGGCTATGACATACCCCAGTCGCCAGCCAGTGATACTATAGGTCTTGGAAAGCGAACTACAGGAAACGGTTCGCTCCCACATGCCCGGCAACGTTGAGATATAGACGTGCTTGTGGGGGGCATAGACGATGTGTTCATAGACTTCATCAGTGATAACATAGCCATCGTATTTGATGACAATATCTGCTATCGTCTGGAGTTCCTCGCGGGTAAACACCTTACCGCAGGGATTCGAGGGATTACAGAGCACAAGAGCCTTTGCACCTTGACGGAATGCATCTTCAAGCAGATTGGCATCAAAGGAGAATGTCGGCGGTACAAGTGGGATATACACTGGCTCTGCCCCTGTCAGGATGGTGTCGGCCGTATAGTTCTCATAGAACGGTGAGAAGATGGCTACCTTGTCGCCAGGATTCACCACCGTCATCATCGCGGCCATCATCGCCTCGGTGGAACCACAGGTCACGACGATGTTCTTGTCTGGGTCAATGGGCAGTCCAGTGAATCGGCTCTGCTTCTTGGCCAGTGCCTCACGGAAGTTCTGCGCTCCCCATGTAATCGCATACTGATGTGGCCCGACATCGGCCGTCTCTGCCAGTCGGTCAGTTATCTCCTTTGGCGGGTCGAAATCAGGGAATCCCTGAGAGAGATTGATGGCTCCGTATTGATTGGATATCCGGGTCATCCTGCGAATGACAGAATCCGTGAAGCCTGCTGTTCTCGTTGATAATGGTTTCATGTCCTAATCTGTTACAACTTCATTAAAATGCTCTTTACCCCACTCTATCAATGCCATGATGGCTGGCATCAGCGACTTGCCGGTGTCAGTCAGTGAGTATTCCACGCGAGGAGGTACTTCGGGATAGACCTCACGATGCACCAGATGGCTCTGCTCCAGATTCTTCAATGTCTGCGAGAGCATCTTCTGGGAACAGTCCGTCATCAGGCGGCGAATCTCATTGAAACGAAGGATGCCCGTCTCGCTCCTATGAAGCATGAAGAGCACCAACATCGACCACTTGTCGCCGAAACGACTGATAACGTTCCTGATAGGACAAGCCAAATACTCTGCTTTTACATCTGCCATATCCTTACTTATTATAGACTTGCAATCAGGATTTCCTTGATGTCCTGTTCGGTCAGGGGTGCATAGGCTTTCTCCAGCCCTTCATTGACGGCGATGTGGTGAGCCATCTCGTCGATGCGACTGTCATCGATGCCTACTTCGCGCAGATGCATCGGGATATTGATGCTCTCGAAGAACTTGTAGGTCTCGTCGATGGCACGCTCGGCAATCTCCTGTCTGGGCAGCGAGGCGTCGATGCCAAAGACGTTGATGCCGTACTTCACGAAACGGTCCAGTGTCTTCTCACTCAGGATATGCTTCATCCAGCGCGGGGTGATGATGGCCAGACCCTCGCCGTGGGTGATGTCGTAGTAGGCCGAGAGGGCGTGCTCGATGCCGTGGCAGGGCCAGCCGCTGGGGCTGTTGCCAAGCGACAGGATGCCGTTGCAGCCGTAGGTGCAGCAGAGCATCATCTCGGCACGGGCGGTGTAGTCCTCAGGATTGTCCAGGCACTTGCGGGCGTTCACCATCAGGCTTTTCAGCATCGACTCGCAGAAGCCGTCGTTCAGCAGCGTGGTATCTGCGGCAAAATATTGCTCTATCGTGTGGTTCATCGCGTCGGCACAGCCGGCGGCCGTCTGTTTCTTCGACACCGAGAAGGTATAGACGGGGTCGAGAATCGAGCAGACTGGGAATAGCAGCGGGTCCATGTAGCCGATCTTGTCGTTGGTCTCGGTGCGCGAGATCACGCCGCCGCAGTCGTACTCCGAGCCAGTGGCAGCCAGCGTCAGGATGTCGACGATGGGCAGGGCGGCCTGCGCCTTCACCTTATAGGTAATGAGGTCCCAGGGGTCGCCGTCGTACTTGGCACCTGCGGCGATGGCCTTCGAGCAGTCGAGCACCGATCCGCCGCCCACGGCGAGAATGACGTCGATCTGCTCCTCCTTGCAGATGCGCACGCCCTCCAGCACGCTCGGGTCGTACTTCGGGTTGGGCTGGATGCCGGAGAGTTCGAAGATCTCGAAGTCCTCCATGAGTTCCTTCACGCGGTCGTAGAGACCTAACTTCTTGATACTGCCGCCACCGTAGGTCAACAACACACGCTTGCCCAGAGGACGCATCACCTCTGGCAGTTTCACGATCGACTCACGTCCAAAGATGAGTCGTGTCGGGGTCATGTAATCAAAGTTCTGCATAATTCGTTTTAATTTTTGTTTATATTGGTTCAACTAAGTTTTATGATATCGGACCACCGCGTGGTGGGGTTCTTACTCTTGAAATCGTGTTTGATGGCATTGGCAAAGACATCTGCCTTCCCCTTGCCGTCTTTCTTCGTGTATTGTTGGGAGCCGAGAACGATGGTCTCTGAGCCGTGCATGCGGTTGATGCGGTCTACCACCTCGTCAAGTCGCTTCATTTTCTGGAACTGCTCCGCATTGATGTCGAAGAGGTCTTGCTGGATGGGACTGTCTGGGCCGATACCCATGACGATGACTCCCGCTTTCTTGTACTGATAGCCTGGACGATAGATACTTTGCAGCACATCGTTGGCAGCCTGAACGATGGTGATCGTGCTGCTGGTGGGAGTTATCAGTTGACGCTCCTTGAAGTTCCAATATTGTGCCAAGTCCTCACGAAAAGTATTCGTATTGAGGAATACGCCTACTATGGAGGCCACCGTATTCTGCTGACGTAGTTTCTCTGCACAGCGGGCTGCGTAGTTCGATACCTGCGTCTTCAGACTATCGATGTCGGAAATCATGCCGTTGAACGAGCGACTGGTACAGATACTTTTCTTATTAGCCAACTGCTCATTCGGCACGGCATCCTCACCATTCAGTTCCTGCCATGTGCGTACCATATTAATATTATTAAAGGTCTGCCGCACCCAATCTTTGTGATGCTTGGCGAAGTCGAGAGCAGTTTTACAGCCGAGAGACTGCAATTTGGCTGCATAGCGTCTGCCGATTCCCCAGACATCCTCTATCGGACACCATTCCAGAGCCTTCTCAAGTTTATAGTCCGTATCGATCATGCAGCAATGCTTGTACACCTCGTACTTCTTTGCCAGTTTCGAGGCAATCTTGGCGAGTGTCTTGGTTGGAGCCAGTCCGATGCTGATAGGCATCCCCACTTCACGCTTCACCCGCTTGTGCAGGTTCTCGCCCCATTGCTGTAGTTTAACCGACTCAATGCCGTCGAGATACATAAAGCACTCGTCGATGCTATAGCGGAAATAAGCAGGTGTCTCTTTTCGGATGATGCTGATGACACGGCCAGTCAATTCTCCATAGAGTTCATAGTTCGAGGAGAAGACAGCAATCTTCTCATTAGGGAATTGTTCGGCAAGTTGGAAATAGGGCGTACAGTCCTTGATGCCCAGCGCCTTTGCCTCGTTGGAACGCGCCACAATCATGCCGTCATTATTCGACAGCACCACCACGGGTTTGCCCACCAAGTCAGGCCTGAAGACCCGCTCGCAACTGACGTAGCAATTATCTATATCCGCAATCCCGTACATCCCTCAAATCGTTTCGAGTTTCCTAATAATTCACAATTTATTCGGCAAAGTTAGCGATTTTACGTCATTTATGAGTACTTTTGTGCTCAAATTTAAATGTATTTATGCAAAATGACAATATGAAAAGTTTTGGATCAAAGCCGTGGATTCTTCCACAACCCGTACTGATTATCGGTACTTATATTAGCAGATGGCTTGGAAACTGAAATATCGATGTAAGGCTTGCAACTACGAAGCCGAAGTGTATGACGGGCGGGGATTGTTTCGTCAACAGATAACTGCTATGTCATGCCCTGATTGCAAGACTATCCAGAACATCGTGGTTGGGGGCATCATTGCCGACGTAGCACCATCCTATAGAAGTGAGGTTGGCCGTCTGTGCTTGCAGTGTGGTAGCGATAATATCAGGATTTGGGACAAACATACCTGTCCGAAGTGTCAGGGAGAAATGGAAAAAACAGGAGAAAAAGAGTTTTGGACTTAATGAGTTCCTTCTGCACTTTGTGAAAGTTCTACGGCAATCTGGATAACTACAGGTTGCCCAGCGAGTGGAACGACTACGGCAGATTAAGTAACGAATATGCCCCCTATGCCTGGCGTCTGGAATATGAGAACAAGACCTCGATGCCACGCAACTGGAGAACCTCAATGAGCGAGTTCGTGGAGCGGGATTTGCTGAACGGATACGACCCCGATTATGAACCTTCGAGAAAAGGGTTGGACCAGTTGAAAGCAAGTGCCAGTTACGATTTCGGCGCTCTTCAGTTGGATACCCTCGTCAAAGAGATCAGGAAACTGCACTCCGGCCCGATAACCATCGTTGACCTCCGCAATGAGACGCATGGTCTGATAAACGGCTATCACGTGTCAATCTATGGTAAGCAGAATTGGGCC
>JAFUAK010000232.1 GCA_017460765.1 Prevotella sp.
CAGGCTGGTATCCGTCTGGCTGTCGAGGAGCATCCCGATGCCCTCTTCGCCTTTGGCAATGCCCCTACGGCTCTGATGGAACTCTGCGACCTGATCCGCAAGGGCAAGGCGCATCCTGCTGGCATCATTGCGGCTCCCGTCGGCTTCGTTCATGTCCGTGAGTCGAAGCACATGGTGAAACCCTTTAAGAACATTCCGAAGATTATCGTTGAGGGGCGTAAGGGCGGCTCCAACCTCGCTGCTACCCTCTGCAACGCCATCCTGACGTTCGACGATGCAGTACAACTCAAACCAGGACGGGACCTGTAGGAGATAATAGTGAAAAGTGAATAATTTGCTACCGCTATGAAGTTTATAGTAATAGGTATTACGGACAATCCTGAGCCATACTTCCCGCCAGAGGTAATGGACATTATACGAAACGGGAAGGTTTTCTCGGGTGGTAAGCGCCACCATGAGATCGTGGCTCCATTATTGTCCTCCGATGCCCAATGGATAGACATCACCGTCCCCCTCGATGCTGTCTTTGAGCAATACTCTTCACTTTTCATTCATCACCCTTTATTTCCTATTGTCGTATTCGCCTCTGGTGACCCGCTCTTCTTCGGTTTCGCCAATACTATCAAGCGTAAGATGCCTGAGGCTGAGATTGTGCTCTATCCATCCTTCAATTCGCTCCAGATGCTGGCCCATCGATTGGTGATGCCTTACCATGATATGCGCATCGTTTCGTTGACAGGTCGTCCTTGGCCAGAGTTCGACAGGGCACTCATAGAAAGGATTGGGAAGATTGGTGTCTTGACAGACCGCGAACATACCCCTGCTGCCATTGCCCAACGCATGCTCGACTATGGTTACTCGGATTACAACATGTATATTGGTGAGCATTTAGGCGATTCGTCGCAAGAGCGCATCACGACTCTTACTCTCGAAGAGGCCGTGCATCGCGATTTCGAATACCCTAACTGCCTGATAGTACACAGGGGGACAGGAACGTTGTATAATTTCCGACACGAAATTACACAACGTTCCTGTCCCCCTGTGTACTTCGGCATACCTGACAGCGAATTCACTTTGCTTGACGGTCGCGAGAAGATGATTACCAAGATGCCCATTCGCCTGTTGACACTTCAGACACTTGGTCTCCCCAAGAAACACGTGCTCTGGGACATCGGCTTCTGTACGGGCAGCGTCTCCATCGAGGCCCGTCTGCAGTTTCCACACTTGCATGTTGAGGCCTTCGAGATCCGGCCTGAGTGTGAAGCCATCATCCGCGAGAATGCCCGTCGCTTCGGTGCCCCAGGCATCGAAGTCCATATCGGAGATTTCCTGGAGGCAGACATCACGACTCTTCCCCGTCCCGATGCCGTCTTTATCGGTGGGCATGGTGGACATCTGAAGGAAATTATGGCCAAGGTGCTGACAGTACTAATGGATGACGGCTGCATCGTGATGAATAGCGTCAAAGCCCCCAAAGTGCTCACCGACAGCCACCAACTCTGGGATGAGGCTTGCCAGGACCTTGGTCTTCAGCAAGAGCCTCCCACAAAGATCCTACTCAATGACAACCATCCTATTGAGATTCTAAAGGCTCATAAATTGTAAATAGTCAAATTGTCAAATATGAAGATAGCCATTATACAGATCAGTGAGGCAGGCAACGAGATAGCCCAAACCCTCCTTCGTGAACTCAAAGCCAAGAAGATCAGTCGTACAGACGTAGGCAAATCGTGGAGCGAATATGATGCCTTTGTCTTCATCGGAGCGATGGGCATCTGTGTGCGCACCATCGCCCCGTATATCAAGGACAAGCACGAAGACCCCGCCGTGGTCTGTGTCGATAGCATGGGACTGAATGCCATTTCCGTACTTTCCGGCCATATTGGAGGGGCGAATGATCTGACAGGCGAGGTGGCTGCTCTGATTGGTGCTCGGGAGGTCATCACCACCCAGAGCGACAATGCCGGACTCTGGGCACTTGACACCTTCGAGCAGCGCTTCAACTGGCCCATCGCCAGCGAAATAGATGACATGCAGGATTGTATTTTCACTTTTGTCAATCGTAAGCCTACCGCCTTACTGTTGGAGATCCGCGACGAGGGTACAGACTATCTGGAAGCCACTAAGCCTGATCACGTAACCATCATTCATGATATCCGTGAGGCTGATCCAAGGAAATACGAACTTCTCATTATCGTCTCGCCTTTCATCCGCTATGCCCCAGAGGGAATGCTCGAGTTGCACTTTACACCCATTGTGGGAACCATTGGCTTCGGACTGGCCCATCATCCTGAGGATTATGAGCGTATCTATGATGAGATTCACGAGGCATTCGCCTTTCGAGGAGTCCTGCCTTGTGCCCATCGTTACTGCACCATCGACGTGAAGGCTGATGAGGAATTTGTGGAAGAACTTGAAGACGTATACGAGGAGGAAGTCGTGTTCTTCACTGCTGAGGAACTGGCAAAGGTCGAAGTTCCCAACCCTAGTGAGACGGTCCAGAAACATGTGGGCACTCCCAGTGTCTGCGAGGCGGCTGCCATCTTGGGATCCAACAACGGCAAACTCATTGTACCTAAGATAAAAGGCGAGCATTGGACAGCCGCTCTCGCCATCGACCATCAATATCTGCGCGAGATGCATGGTCATATCGAGATCGTTGGCGCTGGTCCTGGCGATCCTGACTTGGTGAGTGTCCGAGGCCGTAAGATGTTGGAACGTGCAGACCTCATCTTATATGCGGGTTCTTTGGTACCCAAAGCCCTCACGGAATGCCACAAGCCAGGTGCCGTCGTGCGCAGTTCTGCCGATATGGCGCTTGAAGAACAGTGTGAGTTGATGAAGCGGTTCTACGACGAAGGAAAGTATATCGTCCGTCTGCATACGGGCGACCCCTGTATCTTTGGTGCCATCCAAGAGCAGATGGCCTTCTTCGATGCCCACGATATGGAGTATCACATCACCCCAGGCATTTCCTCCTTCCTCGCTGCTGCCGCCGAGTTGCAGAGCCAGTTCACGATTCCTGAGCGCTGTCAGACCATTATCCTTACGAGAGGGGAGGGACGTACCCCTATGCCCGAGAAAGAACAACTCCATCTGCTCGCTCGCAGCCAGAGTACGATGTGTATCTTCCTCTCAGCCTCCATCGTCGACGATGTGCAGCGTGAACTGCTGCAGGAGTATCCTGAGGACACCCCCGTTGCCGCCTGCTACCATCTCACTTGGCCTGATCAGAAGATCTATCGCGGAGTCCTGAGGGATCTTGCCAAGATTGTCCACGACAATCACCTCACCCTCACCACAATGCTCGTTGTCGGTGAGGCCATCGACAACCGCCAAGGCCTCTCCGAACTCTATTCCAAGCACTTTACTCACCTGTTTAGAAAGGGCGACAACGATGTCGCATCGTAATCGATGATACTGGTATTTGGAGGAACAACGGAAGGGCGGAAAGCCGTGGAGATGCTGGAGGAGGCAGGGAATGCCTATTTCTACAGCACGAAGACAGGTGAACAGGACATTACGCTTCACAACGGGCAGCGCATCGACGGGGCTCTGGACGGAGAGGCGATGTTGGCATTCTGTGAGGAGCATGATATCCGTCTCATTGTCGACGCAGCCCATCCCTTTGCCTCGCAACTCCACCAGACCATCGCCCAGGTTTCTGCATCATTGGACATTCCCGCAATCCGCTATGAGCGCATTTATCCGCCTCGCGATTCGGATATCATCTGGATCGATGATTACGGTCAGATACCTCGTGACATCCATAGCCTGTTGGCAACGACGGGTGTCCAAAGCATTGCCAGACTGAAGGGCTTGGAGACTGAAGGCATCAAGATGTATTATCGCATTCTGAACAGGGAGTCGTCGATAGCCTTGGCCCTCAAACAAGGGGCGAATAAGGAACAACTTTGTTATTATCAGGATTCAAGTGACATTCCGGTTGAAGCAGATGCCATCCTTTTGAAAGAGAGTGGCATGTCTGGCGGATTCCCAGAAAAGGTGGCGGCTGCCAGGGCACGGGGGATGAGGATGATAGCCTTGAAACGCCCGGAGACACCCAAGATTTTCAAGACGGTCAATGGTCCCTACGGACTGCGGCGGGCTGTGGAGAAACTGTTGCCTGAGTTCTATCCCCTGCATAGCGGACTGACGACAGGCACTTGTGCCACGGCGGCGGCTGTGGCTGGAACGCTTCGGTTGGTCAGAGGCCAGACCCCCGATGAGGTTCCCGTTATCCTGCCCAATGGCGAGACCATCCAAGTCGCTGTTAGATATGATGAGTATTTTGCCTATTGTGTCAAGGACGCCGGCGATGATCCTGATGTGACGAACGGGCTGGAGATTGGGGCTATAGTGGAGGATGCATTCATGCTCGGGAAACGTGATTTGATAACCATTAAAGGTGGTGTCGGGGTGGGTGTCTTCACGCTTCCTGGTTTCGACTATCCACCAGGTGAACCTGCTATCAACAAAGCGCCTCGCGAGATGATTGTCAAGAACATTGAACCGTATACTAATGACCATACACCGTTGGACATTACCATATTCGTACCCAAAGGCAAGGAGATTGCCCGAAAGACCTTCAACCCCCGTCTTGGCATTGAAGGCGGCATCTCCATCATCGGCGTGTCGGGCATTGTGAAGCCGTTCTCCGAAGAGGCTTTTATCGAGTCCATCCATAAATGCATGACGGTAGCAAAGGCTTCTGGTACGGATCGTGTTGTCATCAATAGTGGGGCCAAGAGTGAACGCTTCGTCAAAGACCGTTACCCTGACTTGCCCCAACAGGCCTTCGTGGAATATGGTAACTATATCGGTGAGACCCTGAAGATGGCCGATGAACTCGCCATCCGGAATGTCACCCTCGGTGTGATGCTCGGCAAAGCCGTCAAACTGGCTGCCGGCCATCTCGATACCCATAGCCGCAAGGCTACGATGGACAAGCAGTTCATTGCCAGGATGCTTGAAGAGTCTGATTGTCCGCTCGACCTTTCCCAGGTTAC
>JAFUAK010000233.1 GCA_017460765.1 Prevotella sp.
ATGGTGCTCAACAACCCCGCCTTCACGAAGTATATCTACGAATACGGTGAGATCAGTTCCTATCCCGAGGGTTACAAGGAGAACGCCGGTATCTTCTGCCACAACAATCCCTGGGTGATCATCGGCGAGTGTCTGGCAGGTCGCGGCAACGATGCCTGGAGCCACTATGCCAAGATCCTGCCCTCGTACGTCGAAGAGAAATATCAGACGCTGCACAAGGTAGAGCCTTACGTGAACTGTCAGATGGTAGCCGGTAAGGATGCCTTCAAGCCGGGCGAGGGTAAGAACTCATGGCTTACGGGTACGGCAGCCTGGATGTGGTACACCGTCTCTGAGTTCATCCTCGGCATCAAGCCCGACTACGACGGCATCCGCATCGATCCCTGTCTGCCCGAGACGGCCACGGACTACACCGTCAGCCGTAAGTTCCGCGAGGCCGAATATGAGATCACCATCCATCCGAACGGAGCCCAGAAGGGCGTGAAGCAGATCACGCTTGATGGCGCCAAGATTGATGGCACGGTCATCCCCTACTCCGCTGGCAAGCACACCGTAGAGGTGACGATGTAAAACAGAAATCCCCGCTCAGTCGAGCGGGGATTTCTATTAGAAGTGGATGTCGACATCCAGGCCTACTTGGATGGGGTTCGCCTTCTGGGCGAAGTAGCGGGTGCCACCGGCAGCACTGCTCTGGATGGCAAACGTATTGTAATGCGTGTTGGTCAGGTTGCGGCCCCAGAGGGTGACAACGACGGGACCGAAGTCATAGTCGGCGTGGGCTCCCAACAGGGCGTAGAACTTCTGGGCGTAGGTATTGGCCTCATCCCACCAGATCTTGCCCTGAGCGGAGAGGTTGGCACCGAGGGTGAACTTACCGATATGATAGTCGGCCATGGCGCTCAGTGTGTGCTGGGGCACGTAGGGCACGTAGTTGTCGGAGAAATCATCATATTCATCGAACTTCGCGTTGGTGTAGGCATAGGTGAGCCCCCAGTCGAGCGCATTGTCGATGGCACGGCCGCGCAGGGTGGCCTCTAAGCCGCAGGAGTGGCTCTTGCCCGCATTGGTCATGATGCGGCCATAGTTATAGAGCGGCGACATCTGGGAGAGTTGCTGGTTGCGAATCTTCATGTAGTAAAGGGCGAGGTCGAAGTGCATCAGACCGTCGAAGAGGTTCAGGTGGGTGCCGAGTTCGTAGTTCCACGACTCCTCGGGCTTGTAACTGATGGTCTCCTCAATAGCATCGTAGTCGGCTGTGGTGTGCTCCACGTCGTAGTCGCCACGCATGGCATCCTGCTGGTGAGCATTGAGTTCCGTCTGGAGCACATCGCTGAACATCTGGATATTGTAGCCGCCAGCCCGATAACCCTTCGAAACTAAAGCGTAGATATTGCCCAAATTCTCGCCGAGGCTGTAGGTGAGGGCGAACTTCGGCAGCAGTTGGGTGTAGGACTTTGAACGATTGTCGATAACATGCGACGTGAGGTGGTAGGTGGCCTGGCGCTCGGCGGTGCCGCCCGTCATGTTCATATAGGCGAGGGCATCGTAGGAGATTTTCACCCAGTCGTAGTTGAAGCGGAGGCCGAGGGTGAGTTTCAGACGGTCGGCCAGTTGGATGTTCGACTCATGGAAGACGGAGAAGTTCATCTGCGGCGTATGGAAGTACTCGGGCACAGCCATCTCGGCACTCATGCCCACACCGTCGAGGGCAGCCTGCAGTGCCTTCTGGGCAGCGGCCTCGGCAGCAGCCTGCGGCAGGCCCTGGTCGAGCATCTGCTGAAGCATGCGTGGATACATCGACTGCTCCATGGCACTCTTCATGGCATTGGTGATGGCATTGCCGATGGGACCCGTGATGGCATCGCCAAAATAGACGGGGCCATCCGTGCGCAGCCACTGATAGGAGCCGAAGAGGCCGCTGGCATGCTGCCAACGAGAGGCATCATGCGAACGGAGCACGAACTCCTGCGTGAGGGCATTCATCTTCTGAAGTTGTTCCAGACGCAGGTAGTCGGGCGTCATGTAGTCCTGATCCATATCCATCCGGTCTTTCAGATACTGATAACTGGTGGTGGAGGTGAAGAGCAGGCGAGGCATCTCGTAGGAGATGTTTAGGCCCGTGTTCAGCATGTTGCGCTTGTAGCCGTTCATGATGGTCGTGGCGGGATCCTTTACATTTGTATCGACAGCAGGAAAATAGATGTCGGTTAGATAAACGTCTGAATATAAGTCCTCATAATTAATAGGTTGGAATTCCCCATAGCCAAAACCATTCTGGTTGACGTACTGGTAATCGGCTGTCCAGTCGAACTTTAGTTTTTGTGTTGGTTGGAAGATCAGGCGCACTTTGGCACCAGCCTCGTTGGTCTTGTCGTTCTTCTCGTCGAAGTTGGCATTATCAATAAATCCTTTCAGCCCGCTGTAAAAACCAGCCACGGTGAAGGCAAGTTTATCGGAGGGACGATGGTAGTGGGCCACCTCCACGTTACGCCACAGGCCCGTACCGATGCCCAGACGGATGTCCGTGCCCTGGTAGTTCATCGGGTTCTTGGAATACACACGCACCAGTCCGCCCTCGGTGTTCTGTCCATAGAGTGTACCCTGCGGGCCTCGGAGGATATCCACGCGGTCGAGCATGTAGAAGTGGTTATTGAAGGCGGCCTTCGACATCAGGGGGATATTGTCGTAGTAGACACCCACGGCGGGGTTGTTGATGCGCGAGCCTATACCTCTTATATATAAAGAAGAGGTGAGGCGCGAGCCATAGGCGGGCATCGTGAACGAGGGCACGTACTGGGAGAGTTGCGACAGGTCGCGCACGTTGAGTTGCTGGAGTTGTTCACTGCCAAAGACGCTGCTGCTCAGGGGCTGTAGGCGCAGGCGGACCTGCTCCTTGGGCTGAGCGACAACAACCACCTCGTCGAGGTCAACGACCTTTGAAGTATCTGCAATCTCTTCAGCCTGAAGGCTGAAAGGTAAAAGAGTAAATAGACAAAGGGGTAATACCATTTTTTTCATGTTCATCTTGTTCATTTTCTCATTATTTCATTATTCTGGCTGCAAAGGTACGGCATTCCCCCTATCCCTGCAATCCCTATTTATATGGATTTTCGGGTATATAGCCGATATTTATTTGGAGATTTGACTGTTTTTATGTAACTTTGCAACAAAATTAAGGCAATATGTATTTCACAGGTATCATTATCGCCGTGATGACGTTTCTCACCATTGGCATCTGGCATCCCATCGTTATCAAGACAGAGTATTACTGGGGAACCCGTCCCTGGATCCTCTATCTGCTCATCGGTCTCTGCTGCTTTGGGGCTGCCCTTTTCGTGGAAAACGTCTATCTCTCCTCGTTCCTGGGTGTTTTCGGGGCTTCCGCACTTTGGGGCATCGGCGAACTGTTCTCCCAGAAGAAACGCGTAGAGAAAGGATGGTTCCCCAAGAACCCCAAAAGAACTGACAAATAGACAGAAGAAACCGACATTTTGGCGGTTTTGCGCAACGGGCATACTATTTGAGCCTCTCTGTGTAAAAACATATAGGAGGACAATAGTATGACATTAGACAAGTTTACAATCAAAGCACAAGAGGCCGTACAGCAGGCGGTGAACACCGCGCAGATGAACGGTCAGCAGGTCATCGAACCTGTGCATATCCTGAAAGGGGTACTGGAGAAGGCGAAGGACGTGACGAACTTCATCTTCCAGAAACTCGGCGTGAATGGCCAGCAGATCGAGATGCTCACAGAGCAGGAGATCAAGCACCTGGCGAAGGTGCAGGGTGCCGGACAGCCGTATCTCTCGAGCGAAAGTAATAATGTACTCGTGCGTGCGCAGGAGACTGCCCAGAAGATGGGCGACGAGTTCGTCTCTGTGGAGCCTATCCTGCTGGCACTGCTCAGCGTGAACTCGACGGCCTCGCGCATCATGAAGGATGCTGGCTGCACGGAGAAAGAGATGCAGAAAGCCATCCAGGAACTGCGACAGGGACAGAAGGTGCAGAGTCAGAGTGCCGACGACAACTACCAGAGTCTGGAGAAATACGCCAAGAACCTGGTAGACCTGGCCCGTCAGGGGAAACTCGACCCCGTGATCGGACGAGACGACGAGATAAGAAGGGTGCTCCAGATTCTCTCACGAAGGACAAAGAACAACCCCATCCTGATTGGTGAGCCCGGTACAGGTAAGACCGCCATTGTGGAGGGCCTGGCAGGGCGTATCGTCAGGGGCGACGTGCCGGAGAACCTGAAAGACAAGCAACTCTTCTCACTCGACATGGGTGCACTGGTGGCCGGAGCGAAGTACAAGGGTGAGTTCGAGGAGCGTTTGAAGAGCGTCATCAACGAGGTGACGAAGTCTGAGGGCCGCATCATCCTTTTCATCGACGAGATCCACACGCTGGTGGGAGCAGGTGGAGGCGAAGGAGCCATGGATGCCGCCAATATTCTGAAACCCGCTCTGGCGCGAGGTGAACTGCGTGCCATCGGTGCCACAACACTGAACGAGTATCAGAAGTACTTCGAGAAGGACAAAGCCCTGGAGCGAAGATTCAAGACGGTTATGGTGGATGAGCCCGACGAACTTAGCGCCATCTCAATCCTACGAGGACTGAAGGAGCGCTACGAGAATCACCACAAGGTAAGGATTCAGGACGATGCCTGTATCGCCGCCGTACAACTCTCGGAGCGCTATATCTCAGAACGGTTCCTGCCCGACAAGGCCATCGACCTGATGGACGAGGCCGCAGCCAAACTAAGGATGGAGCGCGACTCGGTGCCTGAAGAACTCGACGAGATCACACGTCGTCTGGCTCAGTTAGAGATTGAGCGCGAGGCCATCAAGCGCGAGGGTGACGAGCCGAAGATTGCCCAACTGGACAAGGACATCGCCGAACTGAAGGAGCAGGAGACACAATTCCGCGCCAAATGGGAAGGCGAGCGCCAACTGGTGAACAAGATCCAGCAGGACAAGCAGGAAATGGAGAACCTGAAGTACGAGGCCGAGCGCGCCGAGCGCGAGGGCGACTACGGCAAGGTGGCCGAGATTCGCTACTCGAAACTCAAAGCCCTCGAAGACGATATCAAGGCCATACAAGCACAACTCGCCAATGCCCAAAACGGCAACTCGCTCGTCCGCGAGGAAGTGACAGCCGACGATATCGCCGAGGTGGTGAGCCGCTGGACGGGTATCC
>JAFUAK010000234.1 GCA_017460765.1 Prevotella sp.
AACAAATTCAAGAAGGAAGCATGAATACATTATTCGATAAGATCTGGGACAGGCATGTCGTCCAGCAGGTGGACGACGGTCCCACACAGTTGTATATCGACAGACTCTACTGTCATGAAGTGACTTCTCCCCAGGCCTTCGACGGCCTGCGCACTCGCGGTCTGAAGTGTTTCCGTCCCCAGCAGATTTTCTGTATGCCGGACCATAACACTCCGACGCACGACCAGGACAAGCCCATCGAGGACCCTATATCTAAGAAACAGGTCGACGCACTGGCCAAAAATGCCGCCGATTTCGGACTAACGCATTATGGTATGATGGACAAGAGCAATGGTATCATCCATGTGGTAGGTCCTGAAAAGGGGCTTTCCCTGCCTGGCATGACGATTGTCTGTGGCGATTCCCATACCTCCACGCATGGAGCCATGGGCGCTGTGGCCTTTGGTATCGGTACCAGTGAGGTGGAGATGGTGCTGGCCTCACAGTGCATCCTCCAGCAGAAGCCCAAGTCGATGCGTATCAGCATCAACGGCCAACTCCAGAAGGGTGTTACTGCCAAGGATATCGCCCTCTATCTCATGTCGAAACTCACGACCAGCGGTGCCACCGGCTACTTTGTCGAGTATGCGGGTGATGCCATTACCGCATTATCCATGGAAGGCCGTCTCACGCTCTGCAACCTCTCCATCGAGATGGGTGCCCGTGGTGGCTTCATCGCTCCGGATGAGACGACTTTTGCCTATATCAAGGGTCGCGAATACGCGCCTAAGGGTGAGGACTGGGACAAGGCCATCGCCTATTGGAAGACGCTGAAGAGCGGTGATGATGCCGTCTTCGACAAGGAACTTTCCTTCAAGGCCGAAGATATCGAACCCCGCATCACTTATGGAACCAATCCTGGCATGGGTATTGGGATTACGGAGAGTATTCCGGAGGAAGGAGAAAGGAGTAAGGAGGAAGGAGAAAGGAGTAAGGAGGAAGGAGACAGGAGTAAGGAGAAGGCACTCCGCTATATGGGCTTTAAGCCTGGTCAGAAACTCCTCGGCACGAAGGTCGACTATGTATTCCTCGGGGCTTGTACCAATGGCCGTATCGAGGACTTCCGTGCCTTTGCCAGCATCGTTCAGGGTCGTCAGAAGGCCAAGGATGTCATTGCCTGGCTCGTGCCTGGCTCCTGGGCCGTGGATCGTCAAATCCGTCAGGAAGGTCTCGACAAGACTCTCGAGGCTGCTGGTTTCGAGATCCGCCAGCCCGGCTGTTCTGCCTGTCTGGCCATGAACGATGATAAGATCCCCGCCGGCAAACTCGCCGTCTCTACCTCTAACCGGAACTTCGAAGGTCGTCAGGGTCCCGGTGCCCGCACCATCCTGGCCTCACCACTCACGGCTGCCGCTGCAGCCATCACAGGCGTTATCACAGATCCAAGAGAACTATTATGAAACAGAAATTCGACATTATAACATCGACTTGTATTCCTCTCCCTCTGGAGAATGTGGATACTGACCAGATCATCCCCGCCCGCTTCCTGAAGGCTACGACGCGCGAGGAGAAATTCTTTGGCGACAACCTCTTCCGCGACTGGCGCTATAAGGCCGACGGCACACTGAACGAGAACTTCGTGCTCAACAATCCCGCCTATTCCGGCTGCATCCTCGTGGCGGGCAAGAACTTCGGCAGTGGCTCCTCACGCGAACATGCGGCCTGGGCCATCGCCGGCTACGGTTTCCGCGTGGTTATCAGCAGTTTCTTCGCGGATATCCATAAGAACAACGAACTCAACAACTTCGTGCTGCCGGTCGTGGTCAGTGAGGACTTCCTTGCTGAACTCTTCGCCAGTATCCAGGCCAATCCTAAGACGGAAGTAGAAGTCGATCTTCCCAACCAGACGGTGACCAACAAAGCCACAGGCCGTAGCGAGCATTTCGACATCAACGGCTATAAGAAGCACTGTCTGATGAACGGCCTCGACGACATCGACTTCCTGGTGGCCAACAAAGATAAGACCGAACAATGGGAAAAGAACCGATACAATGGATAGAATCTTTATAGAAATCCTGGACTCCACGTTGCGTGACGGCGAGCAGACTAACGGTGTCAGTTTCCTGCCCCACGAGAAACTCATCATCGCCCGCATGCTGCTGCACGACCTCAATGTCGATCGCATTGAGGTGGCCTCGGCCCGTGTGTCGGAAGGCGAGAAGGAGGCCGTGGAGATGATCTGCCGCTATGCCCGTCAGAACGATATGCTCGACAGGGTGGAGGTGCTCGGCTTCGTCGATGGCGGACAGAGCGTCGACTGGATCGACTCCTGCGGCTGCAAGACCATCAACCTGCTTGCCAAGGGCTCCCTGCGCCACTGCCAGGAACAACTCCACAAGACACCCGAGGAGCATATCGAAGACATCTGCCAGACGGTGAAATATGCCCGTCAGAAGGGACTCACGGTGAATCTCTACCTCGAGGACTGGTCTAACGGCATGAAGGACTCCCCCTTCTATGTCTATCAGGTGATGGATGCCCTCTGCGATATCGGCATCCGCCGCTTCATGCTCCCTGACACGCTGGGCATCATGAATCCCCTGCAGTGCGTGGAGTATTTCCGTAAGATGGTGAAGCGCTATGCCGACACCCACTTCGACTTCCATGCCCACAACGACTACGACCTCGCCGTCTCCAACTCCCTGGCTGCCGTGCTCAGTGGTGCCAAGGGCCTTCATGTCACGGTCAACGGTCTTGGCGAACGTTGTGGCAATGCCCCGCTCTCGAGCGTGCAGGTGATCCTCAAGGACCAGTTCCATGCCAAGACCAACATCAACGAGGGCAAACTCAATGACATCTCCCGTCTGGTGGAGAGTTACAGCGGCATTGCCGTGGCTCCCAACCAGCCCATCATCGGCGACAATGTCTTCACCCAGGTGGCAGGCGTTCATGCCGATGGTGACAAGAAGAACGGTCTCTATCAGAACGAACTCGTGCCTGAGCGCTTCGGCCGTCGGCGAGAGTATGCCCTGGGCAAGACCAGCGGGAAGGCCAACATCGCCAAGAACCTCGAGGAACTGGGACTCGAACTCACTCCTGAGCAGACGCGCCGCGTCACACAGCGCATCACCGAACTTGGCGACAAGAAGGAAATCGTCACCCAGGAGGATCTGCCCTTCATCGTCAGTGACGTGCTCAAGCACGATGCCCCCGAGGATAAGGTCAAACTCCTCAGTTATGTGGTCTCCACGGCCTATGGCCTGAAGCCGGGTGCCAACATCAAGGTGGAGATCAACGGCCAGCAGTATGAGGCCAGTGCCACGGGCGACGGTCAGTACGATGCCTTCGTGAAATCCCTGCGCTACATCTACAGGAAATATCTGGGCCGCACGTTCCCCATCCTGCAGAACTATCAGGTGAGCATCCCCCCAGGTGGTCGCACCGATGCCCTCGTTCAGACGGTCATCACGTGGAACGACAATGGGAAGGTGCTCCGTACCCGAGGCCTCGATGCCGACCAGACCGAAGCAGCCATCAAGGCCACCTTCAAAATGCTGAACATCTTTGAAAACGAACAATTACAAACGATTTGAGATATGAAACTAAAGATTGCGATTCTTGCGGGCGACGGTATTGGCCCCGAGATTATGAAACAAGGTGTGGCGGTGCTCGATGCCATTGCCAAGAAGTGCGGCCACCAGTTTGAATACGAGGAAGCCATCTGTGGCGCCCATGCCATCGATGAGGTAGGGGATCCCTATCCCGACTCCACCCATGAGGTCTGTATGCGTGCCGATGCCGTGCTTTTTGCCGCTGTCGGTGACTTAAAGTATGACAATAATCCTACTGCCAAGGTGCGTCCGGAACAGGGCTTGCTGGCCATGCGCAAGAAACTCGGTCTCTTCGCCAACGTGCGTCCTGTGGCCACTTTCGACTGCCTGCTCCACAAGTCTCCCCTGAAGGACGAACTACTTCGCGGTGCCGACTTCGTGGTCATCCGCGAACTCACAGGCGGCATGTACTTTGGTGAGAAATATCAGGATAATGACAAGGCCTACGACACCGATATCTACACCCGCCCTGAAATTGAGCGCATCCTGAAGGTCGCCTTCGAGATGGCCATGACGCGCCGTAAGCATCTGACGGTCGTTGACAAGGCCAATGTCCTGGCCTCCAGTCGTCTGTGGCGCCAGATAGCCAAGGAGATGGAGCCCCAGTACCCCGAGGTCACCACCGACTACATGTTCATCGACAATGCCTCAATGCGCGTGCTCACCGAACCCCGTTTCTTCGATGTTGTCGTCACTGAGAATACCTTTGGCGACATCCTCACCGACGAGACCTCCTGCATCACCGGCTCCATGGGGCTCCAGCCCTCCAGTTCGCTGGGTGAGCATACACCTCTTTTCGAGCCCGTCCACGGCTCCTGGCCCCAGGCTGCCGGACAGAACCTCGCCAACCCTCTGGCACAGATTCTCTCTGCCGCCATGCTGCTCGAGCACTTTGGCCTCGAGAAGGAAGGTGTCCTCATCCGCGAGGCTGTCAATGCCTCCCTCGATGCCCATGTCCGCACTCCTGAGATTCAGGTTGAAGGAGGTGCCAAGTATGGTACGAAGGAAGTTGGCGAGTGGATTGTCGACTATATCAACCATGTATAAACCGATAATAATGACAGCCATGTTGCTGTGTGCCGTCTGCGCGGGAGCACAGACGGCACCACAGCAGTGGCGCGACTCTGTCTCTACGCTCATCGAGGCCATCCGTCAGGACCCGCGTAACACTGACCTGCGTCTGAAGAAAGCCGAGGCCAACATCAACCTTCAGCAGTGGGAATACGCTATCGAGGAATACGGCAACGTTTTGCGCCTCGATGACCAGAACCTCGCGGCCCTCTATTTCCGTGCCTATTGTCACGGGCAGTTGCGCCATTACGACATGGCCCTCGCAGACTACGACGCCTTCCTGACCATCCAGCCCCAGTACTTCGAGGCCCATCTGGGGCGTGCCCATATCCTACAGAAGATGGGGCGCAAGGCCGATATCCTCGACGAACTCAACCTGATGGTGCAGCAGTTCCCCGATAGTGCCGATGCCTATGCCGCCCGTGCAGCCTATGAGACTGAACAGCAACTCTACGAACCGGCTCTCTTTGATTGGACTGAGGCCCTGCGCCTCAGTCCTGCACAAGCCGACTTTGCAGTCTCTAAGGCAGATATTCTCCTGCGCCTGGGCCGTCGGAAGGAAGCCCGCGAAACCCTTGACACAGCAGTATCCCATGGTGTACCCAGAGGCGCCCTCAAAGACTGGTACGACCGTTGCAAATAGTCTCTCCGGGTTTAGTGGAAGTACGGGTTGAAATGCAGTTCCTCGGCCAGAGTGGTCTTGGGGCCGTGCCCGCTGTAGAGAACGGTGTCGGCAGGGAGCGGGGCGATGACGTCGTGGAGGCTGTGCATGAGTTGCTCGTAACTGCCACCGTCGAAGTCGGTACGGCCCACACTCATCTTGAAGAGCGTGTCGCCCGTGAAGGCTACATGCTCTTCCTCGCAGTAGAAGACCACGCCTCCGCGTGAGTGACCTGGGGTCTTCAGCACCTGAAGCGAGTGGGTGCCAAAGCGGATGACTTCGTCGTCGTCGAAATATCTGCCTACGGGCGGGTATTCCCTTCTTAGGGGAACACCGATCATGTCCTGGAACTGCTTGGGCAGGTCGCTGACGAGGTCGCCGTCTTCAGCGGCTATCTCAACCTTCAAGCCGTAGGCGCTGAAGACGGTGTCGTTGCCGAAGTTGTGGTCGAAGTGCCCGTGAGTGGCCAGCAGGTGGACGGGTTTCAGTCCGTTGGTGTCAATATAGTTGGTGAGGGCGTCGCGCTCTTCCTGATAGTAGGCACCGCAGTCGATGATGACGCACTCCCTGGTGTCGTCGCTCACCACGTAGGTGTTCTCCTGCAGGAGGTTGAAAACGAATGTCTTGATGTTCATATCGGGAGATAGATGATGTGTTTCTGTTTGAACCATTCTTCCTCGAAGAAGGTGCTGATGTCGGTGGTCTGGACAATCTTATAGAAGGGCCGGAGTTCGGCCTGAAGGTCACCGCCCTTGAGACAGATGATGCCGTTGGGCAGGGCATTATGCTGCGCCTTGGCAATGTTCTTACGGACAATCTTGGCGAGATCGGGCAGGGGCATCACGGCACGGCTCACTACGAAGTCATACTTGTCTTTCTCTTCCTCACCGCGCAGGTGGACGGGCTGACAGTTCTGGAGGCCGATGGCCTGGCAGACTTCCTGCGCCACGCGGATCTTCTTACCCGTACCGTCGATGAGTTTGAATTGGCACTCGGGGAAGAGGATGGCCAGGGGGATGCCAGGAAAACCACCGCCCGTGCCGAAGTCGAGGATGCTGGAGCCTGGTCGGAAGTGGATAATCTTAGCGATTGCCAGGGAGTGGAGCACGTGGTGCTCGTAAAGTTGGTCGATGTCCTTACGCGAGATGACGTTGATTTTCGCGTTCCAGTCGCGGTAGAGGGTGTCGAGTTGTTCGAACTGTCGGCGCTGAGGGTCTGTCAGTTCAGGGAAATAACGGAAGATGAGTTCTGCTGTCATGGCTTAATGCAGGAATGAGTTCTTCAACAGTTTCTCGATGTCGCTGAAGGGAATGATCAGTTCTGTACTCCCCAAGGCGTATGGGGCAATCTCGTAGGGATTGTAGACAAAGGTGATGGTTTCCTCGCCGAGGATGAAGTTCTCTGAGGGGAAGATGTCCATGGAATTGAGATAGCCCTTCTCGTGCAGGGCAGTCAGGGTGCCACAGGCCGTCTTGGCCTTCAGCGCCTTGAACAGAACGTTCTTCAGCGACTGTTCATAGCCGGGGACGAAGATGTCGGACAACGTGAGCAGTCGGCCTGTCTTCGCCTCGAAGTTGAGCGTGAGGAGTTGGTTGATGCCGTGGGCGCCGCCTTCGTAGTAGTCGACGGTAGCCAGATAGACTACCGTGCCCTTGCTGCCCTTCTGGGTGCTGCTGTCGATGATATAGTGGTATTGGTACCATGCACGTTTGGTGGTGTCGGCCCGATCCTGATTATAGAGCGGGAGCATGGTGGTCTTGTAGGTGGAAGTGTAGTCTTCGGCAAAGGCATCGGCTGCCAGTTTCATAGTGGCTTCTTCGCGGTCAAGGAGGCGTTTCATGACGGTGGCGTTGATAAGTTCTCCCCGATGGCCATTGGCCTCAGTGGCTTCCTCCAGTTGCAGGTGGACGGTACAGGTAGGCGACAGGGTCTCGTTGGAGAGGACAACGCTCTTGTCGGTGACAACCGTCTGGAACTCCACCTCGTTCTCGTCGCTGCCCTTACACCCGGCAAGCAACAGGAAAAAGGATAAAAAGAGGATGAAATACTTCTTGTCCATTTGATTTTTGTTCTAAAATTAGGCGCAAATTTACACTTAAATTGCCAAAAAAGCAAATTTCTCACGGGAAAATATTAATTTTGCACCCAAAATTCAGAGTTATGAAGCAGAGAACGCTCAAGGCAGCCCTATTTGACCTCGATGGCGTGGTGTTCGATACCGAGCCGCAGTACACCGTGTTCTGGGGAGGGATTTGTCGGCAGTACCATCCTGAGCATCCGGGACTGGAACACGAGATCAAAGGACAGACACTCACACAGATCTACGACCGCTGGTTCGGCGGGGACTTGGAGACTGAAAGGGAGAGCATCACCCGAAGGCTGGATGCCTATGAGGCTACGATGCACTATGATTTCATCGCGGGTTTTGAGGCTCTGATCGATGACCTGCACCGTCATGGGGTGAAGACCGCCGTGGTGACCAGTTCGAACATGCCGAAGATGGAGAGTGTGTACAAATACCAGCCGGACTTCCATTCGCTGTTTGATGCTATCCTGACCTCGGAAGACTTCGACAAGAGCAAGCCTGATCCCGATTGTTATCTGAAGGCTGCTGCCAGACTGGGGGCAGGAACGGATGAATGTATCGTGTTTGAGGACAGTTTCAACGGCCTGCGTTCTGGTCGCGCCGCCCAGATGAAGGTGGTGGGACTGGCCACGACGAACAGTGTGGATTCCATCAAACCGCTTTCGGATATGCAGATTGCTGATTATCTGCACGTCAACTACGATATATTAAAGGCTCTATGAACTCTCAGAATACCCCTGTGCATATCCGCCTGTGGCACCGTGACTTCTGGCTGATGGCCATTGCCAACCTCCTGTTGACATCGAGTGTCTATATGCTGGTGCCAACAATGCCGAAATGGTTGCTCGATACCCAGGGTCTGTCACCCCTGGAGACAGGACTGTCCATGGGAACCTTTGGTGTCGGACTCTTCGTGTTCGGGGCTTTCGTCTCTTTCCTTGTACAGCACTACCGCCGGAACATCGTCTGTATCTGGGCGGTGCTGGCGATGGCAGGTCTTCTGGGGCTGCTCTATTATCTGGATGCACAACGCTGCGAGTTCGTGGAGTTCTGGCTGGTGATGCTCCAGCGTTTTGGTTTAGGGGCTGTCTTCGGTCTGGCCCAGATGGTGCTGACGAGTACGCTGATCATCGACACCAGTGAGAGTTACCAGCGTACGGAGGCCAATCATGCCGCCGCCTGGTTCGGGCGCTTTGCCCTGTCGTTGGGTCCCTTGGCA
>JAFUAK010000235.1 GCA_017460765.1 Prevotella sp.
GATACTGGCGACGAAGAGACCGCGGAAGAACCAGAAGGCCCCGCAGAGGAACTGGTCGTAGCCACCCATCGCCGTGACGATGTTCCAGAGATTCTGTTGGATTTGGTGCCAGGTGTAGGGGTGGGTGACACCGCCCATCTCATTGCCATAAACCTCGTTGAGTACACCGATGTCGAACATCCAGTTGTGGATGATCAGGAAGAATACCGACCACTTCACGAAAGGCCAGTAGAGCCCCTTCACACGCTTTTTGACGAAGGTGGCTTCGTCGTTGAGATATTTCTGTGAGAAGAAATAGCCCGCCGTGATGAAGAACAGGGGCATGTGGAACTCGAAGATGAACTTGCACAGCCATCCTGGAGCCTCGGCGTGGGCAATCACCATCAGGATGATGGCAATACCCTTGCAGATGGAGATGGTCGTATCGCGTTTCATAGGCTATAATACAAAGGTCAGCAGATGGCCGAACCAGCCCTTGAACTTCTTCCACGCTGTGCGGCTCTTCTTCCATTCCTCTTCCGTCATGTAGTCGCACTTCTTAGTGTCCTCGATGAATTTGTCCTGCAACTCGTTGGTGACTTCCGGGTCGATGATCAGGGCGTTGATCTCGTAGTCGTAGCGCAGACTGCGAGCATCGAGATTCGTACTGCCCACGGTACAGTACTTCCCGTCGACCATCATGATCTTTGAGTGATGGAATCCTGGACGGTAGCGCCAGATGTGTGCCCCTCGCTTATAGAGTTTCCGCATGTTGTAGAGCACCACCTCAGGCATCAGGGGTACATCGTATTTGGAGGACATGAGGATATCCATCTTGACACCTCTCTCTGCACAGCGCTTCAGGGCCTTGATGACGGATGAGGTGGGGGCGAAGTAGGGGTTCACGATCTTTACGGAGTCCTTGGCGCTGTCGAGTGCCTTTACGTAGAAACGGCGCATAATCTCGTTCGACGTGCGGGGCTCTCGGTTGGCGATGCCCACCATCTTGTTGCCTGCAGGCTTGGCCTGGAAATATTTGGGATCGGAAAGTTCTTCTCCTGTCACGCGCTTCCACATGCGGAGGAAGATGGTCTGGAGTTCATTGACGGCAGGACCCTGGATGCGGCAGTGCATATCGCGCCACTCGCCCACCTGTTCTGTGCCTACAAGGTAGTAGTCGGCCACGTTCATGCCGCCTGTATAGCCCGTCTCGCCGTCGATTACCACAATCTTTCTGTGGTCGCGGGGCCAGATATGGTTCACCCAGGGAAAACGGATGGGGTCGAACTCGAAGATCTCGATACTGTCGTTATGCAGTTTCGTGAGGTGGTCTTTCTTCAGGGGCTGGTTGTTGGAGTCGTTGCCGAAGCCGTCGAAGAGGCAGCGCACCTCCACGCCTTCCTTCCGTTTCTCTCTGAGAATGTCGAAGAGCAGGTTGGCGATGGAGTCGTTTCGGAAGTTGAAGTACTCCATGTGGATGCTGCTCTTCGCCTGCCGGATCACCTCGAACATGTCGGCGAACTTGTCCTTGCCCGACATCAGCAGGTGCACATCGTTCCCGTGGCTGAAGGTAATGCCGTTCTCCCGCATCCCCTCTACGAGGATCGAGTCACTGGTCTGGGCATTACTATAGAGAGATATCAGCAGGAATAGTATGGTGACTATTCCTGCTGACCGGTTCTTTTCTGTTGTCATCTTCTGTGTTTCAATCTGTATTCAAGCGGCGTCATACCGAACTTCTCCCTGAAGATGTTGATGA
>JAFUAK010000236.1 GCA_017460765.1 Prevotella sp.
GCTCCGACTTTCAAAATTAACAAAAATGTTTCAGAATCTACAAAATTTTTAATTTCGGGCGGTTTTGATGCGGTGGTTCGGAAGATTTTTCGTATATTTGCAGCAAAGTTATCAATTAATATTTAAATTATGAGAGCAAAACGATTTTTCTGCTTCTTGGTAGTAGCCATGTTATCATGCAGCGCTGCAGTCATGTTCACCGCATGCAGCAAGGTTGACAATCCCGTTAATCACGAAGTTAACCACGAGGAAACCTCGAACGTTACCCACGAGGATGATGCCTTGAACGTTACCCTTGAGGATGCCTTGAACGATGGCACTATAGTGGCTTTCACTTTCGAAGTGAACGGCGAGGAATTCTATGTCGCCTTTGTGAGAGTGGGCGATACCTACGAACTTCTGGACTACGGTACGACAAGTGCTGAAGGCAGGGCCTTGACACGTGCCGACGAGCCGACCATCAAAGAGGAGGATTGCGAATTTACGATGGAGCACGACAAGGATAACAACGTGATCAAATTCACCGTCAAGGAGAAAAATACTTCCGACCTGGTGCTGACTGCTTTCATCGACCTCAATGAGAGTACCATCGAGGTGATACCAGGCGACCCGAAGTACAAGGTGACAGGTGTTAAGATGAAAGTCTCCAACGTCGAGATTACCAGTCTGCTGAAGGAGAAAGGCGAAGGCGTTACCCTGACTGACGCACTCGTGAAAGGAGCCAAGGTGGAGATTGTATACAAGTGGAGCGAGGGCACTACCACCTTTACTTTCACCAATGAAGGTGGAACGTTCTCCTGCGCCATTACAGGTGAGAATGCTGAAAACTTCAATAGTTTCCTGAGGCTGGAGGGCAACGAACTCTTTTTCTCTGCTAAAGATAAAGACTGGTTTTCCACGGATAGTAATCTCGAGATCAAATTCAACATCGTGAAGAACACCTATAAGTTCTGGACGGTTACACACGACGTTTACAATTCGCATACCATCAGCGTGAATGGCACCGATATCACATCATCAGTAAAAAAGGAGTAATAAATTTAGTATGGTTCAAGATCTATATGTTTTGATGATTACGGCCGCTGTGGTCAGTATTCTGTTTAAGTTTTTAAAACAGCCTGTGGTGCTTGGTTATATCGTTGCCGGACTGCTGGTAGGCCCGCACCTCTTTGGCGAGACCCTTGTGAATGAGGAAAACGTGAAGCAATGGGGCGACATCGGCGTGCTGTTTGTATTGTTCTGCATCGGTCTGGAGTTCCGCCTGAAGAACCTCATCAGCAGCGGCAAGGTGGCTGCCATAGGCGCATTGACCATCATCGGGGGCATGATGCTTCTTGGCTACGGCGTGGGAAAGGATGCTGAATTTGACATGGTCAACTCCCTGTTCCTGGCGGGCATGCTTTGTATGTCGAGCACCACGATCGTGATGAAAGCCATCGACGAGGCAGGTCTGAGCAAGGAGCGTTTCGTCAAGGGAGCGACCAGCATCCTGATCGTGGAGGATGTGGTGGCTGTGGTACTGATGGTATTGCTCTCCAGCATCGCCATCCGCCATCAGTTCGAGGGTGCCGAGTTGGCCGGCAAGGTCGTTGATCTGGCCATTACCCTCGTGGCCTGGTTCATCTGCGGCATACTGATTATCCCGACGCTGATACGCAAAGTAAAGAAACACCTGAATGACGAGACGCTCATCATCCTCGCCCTGGGTCTGTGTCTGGGCATGGTGTTGACGGCAGAGGAAGCGGGGTTCAGCAGTGCCCTCGGTGCTTTCGTGATGGGTTCTATCCTTGCCGAGACAGTGGAGTCGCATCGTATCGAAAAACTGATGACACCGCTGAAGAATGTCTTTGCAGCCATCTTCTTCATCTCTGTGGGTATGCTGATCGATCCGTCTGCATTGGCAGAGTATTGGATAAGCATCATCTATGTCAGTTTGGATATTATCATCGGCATGATTCTCTTTGGCACCCTGGGTTGCTGGTGGGGCGGTCAGACGATGCGCGACTCCATGCTGACCAGTTTCTCGTTCGTGCAGATTGGCGAGTTCTCGTTCATCATCGCAGCACTGGGTACCAGTCTGGGCGTCCTCCATCCAGTCATCTATCCTATCATCGTGGCATCCAGTGTGGTGACAACCTTCCTCACACCTTATATTATGAAGGCTGCCGTGCCATGCTATACGTTCCTTTATAATCATGCTCCAGCAAGCCTGCGTGCCAAGATCGACAAGCGCGAGCAGCAAGTGGCAGAAGCAGAGGCAGAGGCGGCTAAACCATCCGGCGATACGAAGAACTCATTGGCAGAAAGGGTGCGCCATGCCGTCCGCCATACCTTCATCACGAAGCATCTTGTCAATCTGTTTATCAAGAACATGAGTGCGCATGATCCGACTTCCTAACCCTTATTTCTGGAACAGATCCTCCATAGTGACTATCCTGTCGAAGCGGGAAGCATATTCGTTTCTTTTCAGGCCATATGTGGTTACGAGTACAGACATGACCGTTTTCTTGTTCCCGACAATCCCCTGTACACGCTCTGTTCGTTCAAGAAGGGTCTTGTTGTAACTCTTCGTGACTTCGAAGTCCCCTCGGGTGAACTTCATTTCACATAAGCAGATGAAACGGTCATCCCTGTTGATGACCAAATCAATCTTGGGGCCGCTATTGCCCGAATCAGAAAGGATGTTCCATGGAGACTCCTTTGTAATCACCCCGTCAATACCTAAGGCGTGCTTAATCTGCCTGATATGAGTCCAGCATAAGTCCTCGAAAGCAAAGCCCATCCATGAGATGACGGAGGGCGACTTCTCATGCGTCTGCCAGTATGAAGGATTATCTGTATTGCCGCGGACATGGTTCAAATAGAAGATACAGAAGGGATCGGCCAGTTTATACCTCAAAGTCGATTCACCGAAAGGGATGTATTCCATGATCAGCCTGCTTTTCTGCAGCGCTGCCAGATTCTCTGTCAAGGTTCCTCCGGAAGAGAACTTGCCTCGCTTGACGAGTTCATCGCGTGTAAAACCGATGCGTTTCGTAGCGAGTGTCTCCACAATGCGCTGTAACTCTTCTGGGCTTGAGAACTGGGATGTAAACAGACGGTTGAACTCTTCCTTGAGCGGTGCATTGACGTCATAGAGGATAGCGTCGATGTTTTGTGCCAGACTAAGACCTTTCCTGAACTGGTCCAAATAGAATGGTATGCCACCGAAAGCAATATAGGCCTGACATATATCGAACTCGTCGAAATGGAGACCATCGGCCTTGAAGAACTCCCGACATTCATATAGCGTGAATGGCGAAAGATAAATAGGTAATGTTACTCTGCCATACAAGCCCCCTTTATTGTTGATCAGTTTGTCCAGAATCCAAGACGTTGCACTACCGCACACCACCATCTTGAAGTTCTTTCGGGCCAGACACCAATCATTACAGAAGTGCTCGAAGGCAGGCATGAAGTTCGACTTGGGAGTATCCATCCATGGCAGTTCATCGATGAAAATGACCTGACGCTTGCCGTCGTCTTTCTTTTCAAGGAGTCTTTCCAGCATATAAAATGCCTCCTGCCAACTGGTTGGGACATGCTCATTATTATCCAGGCCATACGTCCGCATGGAATAATAAAACTCCTGGAGTTGCAATTTCAGTATGTTCTTTTTCCTTTTCCTGGTCCCATCATCCACTGGGGATACAGCAGTGTGCTTAAAGATGAACTTACCCTCGAAGAACTCATTGATAAGAAATGTCTTACCTACTCTTCTCCTGCCATAAACCGCAATCAGTTGTGCCCTGTCTTTATCCATGGCCGACTGCAGTTTCTCGAATTCATTCTTGCGTCCTATCATAACCGACAATGTTTATTTTCAGCCGCAAAGATAATAAAAACAATCCATCTGGCCAAATATTTTAATAATAATCAGCCAAACCGACCTATTTTTGACGCGATTTGGCTGATTATTGCCGAATGTGCACAAAAAGAACCGTCCCTTTTGTGTATGTCCTTCGCGGAGTCTATGCTTGAGAATCTCCTGAAGTTCCGTTGTCACGCCGATGACTGAACCTTCTGAGAAGCCGCTGTTGCGACAAGCCTCAGCGGCTATTTCGTTGAGTGTCACCTCGCCCTGGCTGACGGTCTTTGCGAAGTATTTACCAAAAGAACTGCTGCGCTTGATATTGTTCTTGATAAGTCTTATATGTACTGACATTTCTTTTTGATGTGTTTTAAATAAAGTTGCACTATTCTTTCTAATTGTCTTATTAACAGTCTATTAGTTGAGGTGTATCTTTTTATCAAAGTTACACTACCTACACTGCTACCAAAACAAGTTGTTTTGGTGTTGTTAAGATAGTCTTTTCGGTTCATTAACCCTACCTTATTGATACCAAAACAAGTTGTTTTGGTCAGACGGATTGTATCTCTTGAACGATAAAGGCCGATCCATTGGCGCGGCGGACCTTCTTATAACCCATATGAACCAACCTTCGACCCAGTTCCATATCCGTACCCTTAAGCACAAAAAGAGCACAAAAAGAACCGTCCCTTTTGTGAAAAGGTGTAGCAGAAAGTCGGAATTAGGGGGGCAAAGTTTCAAAATAAACAAAATCTGTTTCAAAATTAACAAAATCTTTCGATGCGGACGATTTGGACGCGGTGGAATGGAGGATTTTTCCTAACTTTGTAGGCAACTTTAATTAAAAACTACCTACATTGAAGAAAAAGCGTATGATGCATGTGGTCATGGCCATGAGCCTGGCACTGACTACCCATGCCGAGGTGCCTCAATGGCTCAAGAACATCAGACTGAGCGGCTATGGCATGTTGCAATATCAGACCACCTATGAGGACGAGTACGAGGAAGAGGACGACGAGAGCAGTACGTTCAACCTGCGGTTTATGCGCCTGATGCTCGACGGCAAGATAGGCGACTTCGACTGGCGCACCCAGATACAGGGGACCAACGCCCGTGGAGCCGGTGAGCCGACAGTGCAGTTGCTGGACCTATATGCCGAGTGGACGCACTACAAAGAGTTCCGCGTCCGCGCCGGACAGTTCCAGCGCCCCTTCAGTTTCGAAAGCACGATACATCCCATCTCGCAGGGATTCTTCGACCTGGCCAACGTTGTCAAACAATTGACGGGCTTCGGCGACCGCGCCGGTGAGAAGTCGTCGGCAGGCCGCGACATCGGCGTGCAGGTACAGGGCGACATACTGCCAGGCAGTGACGGGCGTGCGCTGTTGCACTACCAGGTGGGGCTGTTCAATGGCGAGGGTATCAACCATGCCGACAAGAACAACCGCAAGGATCTGGCTGCAAGCGTCTGGGTGATGCCCGTCAAGGGGTTGCGCCTGGGCGTGTCGGGGTGGACGGGCAGTCATGGCCAGATGACCGTGACCGACGGCGCGGGCGGGACGACCAAGGCCGATGTGCCGCTGAACCGCTACTGTCTCTCAGCCGAATACGACCGGGACGGGTACACGCTACGTGGCGAATACATCCACTCGCAGGGTTGGGGCACGGGCGTCATAGGCAGCAACACCATCGACTACCGTCTGGGCGACAAGGCCGACGGATGGTACGTACTGGGTATGATGCCGGTAGCCAAGAAACTGCAAGTCAAGGCCCGCTACCAGACCTACCGTGAGTCGAAGGA
>JAFUAK010000237.1 GCA_017460765.1 Prevotella sp.
GTAGAAAGCCACCTGCACCAGTGTGCCGTCGGCCACGCTCATGCGGAATATCTTCGAGAAGGCTTTCACCATCGGATTCGTGATGTCGTTCGCAAAGCCCCACAGGGCAAAGCAGAACGTCACGAGGATGAAGGGCAGCAGGAAACTGACCCCGTCCTTGGTTATCAGAGATTGTTGCTTAGCCATAGATTATTTATATATAGGTCCGAAATTCTGGCAGGCACGATAGTCAGCACCCTCCTTGTCCATACCGAAGGCATTCCATGCGGCTGGGCGGAAGATGTCCTTGTCCGCTATGTTATGCATCGACACAGGGATGCGCAGGATGGAGCAGAGGGTGATGACATCGGCACCGATATGCCCGTAGGCGATAGCCCCGTGGTTGGCACCCCAGCAGTTCATCACGCTGTAGACATCCTTGAAGCAGTCCTTCGAGGCATCCAGACGGGGCACGAACCAAGTGGTGGGCCAGGTGGGATCGGTGCGCTTGTCGAGAATATCATTGGTCTTCGGGTCAAGTTCTACGGTCCAGCCCTCTGCCAACTGTAGCACGGGCCCAAGCCCTTGCACCATGTTCAGGCGCATCATGGTCATCGGCAGGCCGCCCTTGGTGAGGAAATGACTGGAATAGCCGCCACCACGGAAGTAATCGCGATCGGCAGGCATCCAGTTGGTAGCCTTCAGACAGGCCTCCACGTCGCCCTCCGTCAGTTCCCAATGGGGCTTGATGGTGGGATTGCCCTGAGCGTCAGTCTGGGCACCTGTGGCATCGAGTGTGGTGGCACCTGAGTTGATCAGATGGATGAATCCGCCAGCGGCAGCACCCTCAGGACGCTTGCCAGCCACGCGCTCCACGGCCTCTGGACTCCAGTAGGTACGGATATCGGAGAACATCACGCCCCGATTCGTCAGCAGATGGCCGAAGAGCATCGACATGCCGTTCAGGAAGTCGTTCTCTGTAGCCAGCACCTCAGCCTCTCGCGGCCCGTTCCAGTCGAACGAAGTACAGAGCATCGACTCCGGGAAGTCGAAGTTGGGCTTATAGTCCGTCCACTGGCGCTGGCCCTGCACGCCACCGAAGATGGCGTTATGCCCCAGGGCCTCTTCCTTGTAGCCCATCTCCAGCAGACGGGGGTTGCCATGCATCAGGTCGCGGATGATCATCATCGTCTTCACGGTGAACTCCCAGTCAGCGTCCTTCTCCTCGCGATTCTTTCCCTTGCCCTTGCCGTTGAAGGTCGTCATCGGCGTACCAGGGAAGAGCGGGCGGTCTTCGTTATAGTCGTGACCCTCCTGGGGCTTGCAGTATTTCTCCACCCACTGCATGGCCTTCTCGAACTCCTCGTGGTCGTAGATGCCGAAGTCGACACGGCGCAGGATCTCCACCAGCGAAACGTACTCCGTACGCATGCCGAGATACTGCTGCAGGAAGTCGGCATTCACGATCGAGCCGGCAATACCCATACAGGTGTTACCCATCGAGAGGTAACTCTTCCCCCGCATCGTTGCCACGGCCTGTGCTGCCTTTGCGAAGCGCAGAATCTTCCCTGCCACGTCGGCAGGGATGGTGTTATCGTCCAGGTCCTGCACATCATGGCCATAGATGCCGAAGGCAGGCAGACCCTTCTGGGCATGGGCAGCCAGCACGGCAGCCAGATACACGGCTCCTGGGCGCTCCGTCCCGTTAAAGCCCCATACGGCCTTCGGATAGTGAGGATTCATGTCCATCGTCTCCGATCCGTAACACCAGCAAGAGGTCACGGTGATGGTGGCACCCACGCCCTCACGCTCGAACTTCTCGGCACAGGCGGCGCTCTCTGCCACGCGGCCGATGGTGGTGTCGCTGATGACGCACTCCACAGACGAACCGTCGCCATTGCGCAGGTTCGAGGTTATCAACTCGGCCACGGCCTTGGCCAAGGCCATGGTCTTCTCTTCCAGACTCTCTCGCACGCCACCCTGACGACCATCGATCGTGGGGCGGATTCCGATTTTAGGATAGTTACTCATCATTGTATTGTTGTCTTGATATGTTATTCATAGAGATAGAACATGCGTTCCATCATCTGCCATTTCTCATCAGAGGTACTGCCAGGCTTGCACTGCTGGAACATGGCCACGTAGGCCTCCCACTCCGCCTGACGGGGCAAGGTGGCCAGACGCGCCATCGCCTCGTCCCACTCGAAGTCGAGCGGTGTCTCCACAATCATAAACAGTCTGTTGCCCAGGATGTATATCTCCATCTCCAGGATGCCCACCTCGCGGATGCCCGCCCTGATCTCAGGCCATGAGTGGTAGCGGTCGTGGGCTTCGCGATATCTGGCAATCAACTCAGCATCGTCCTTCAGGTCCAGCGTCTGGCAGTAGCGCTTCACGGGCTGTCCGAAGTCCTTTTGTCTGTATCCTTTCTCCATTTTCTTCTCCGTTTTAGGTTTTCTGCTGCAAATATACGAATAGTTTTTGAAAGTACACAAAAGGGACGGTTCTTTTTGTGTAAAAACTATTTCTGGAGCGTGATGCCCATCAGGCCGATGACCACATCGTTGGACAAGGTGCGGAGGGTCAGGCTCTTCAGGGTCTTCTGACTATTCAGGGGCATATCGAGAATGATACCTGCGCCCTTCTCGAAACTACGGTCAAAGAAACTGGCGGCAGTTCCTGTAACGGCGGCAGGACGGCCGTAGTGCTCGCCCATCTCCATCAACTGGCGCGAGGTCTTGCCTGTGGCGAAGTCGATGCGATAGGGACGGGGCTGGGCAGCATGGAAGGCCAGACCGTCTTCGTAGTAATCCTGTTCGATGGGGCACCAGTTATGGGGATTCCGCAGGGGGAGTTCGTCGGTGGTGCCATCGGTATAGGTCACCGTGACAATGCCATTGTCAATATGGCTCTGCATGTGGTTCGTAGAGCCTGCCATCAGCAGATAAGCGTGACTGGCAGAACCCTCCAGGGGAATCTCCACGGCATCGGGATAGTTATCCCAAAGCGAGGTATAGATGATATTACGCCCCTTCTGTGGGAAACGGAACGGGATACCGCCCTCGATATCGACGCTCAGAATGCCATCCTCCGCCTTCTGTTGCAGACCTTTCTCGTCGATGGTCGCCATCATCTCCGGGTGGCACCACTCCCCGATGCCGTGCACGGGAATCTCCAGCGTGGTATAGGGCGGACGGGGCGAGAGGTAGAAGTTCTTGAAGATGTCGGACACCTGACTGTTGTACTGGCTGGCGATGTCGATGGTGTGCAACTGGTCAGACCTGACATCGTCGAAGCCATTGCCCCAGACCTTGCCGTCGAGTTGCTCAGCAGTAACAAGCGGTGCCGGGGCCGTCTGACGCTTCGGGCGACTGACCACGATGGTCTGCTTCTTCTCGCTGGTGCCCAAGGTCTCCACATAGCCATAGCCTGTATTCTGACGGAGCACGATCTGAAGAGGCTGGGCGAAGTTCTGCTCAATCTCGTAAATCTCCTTATTGCCTTCTCGACGGAAGGTATATTTGAAATACGGTGTCGAGATCGAGGCGTGCTTCCACTCGACAGGGAAGCCGGGACGCAGGATACAGCGACCGTTCAGGGCGTCAGGCACGATGCCATAGAGTCCCTGGATGAACGCACGAGCTGACACACCGCAGTTATCCGAGAAGTCACGGTAGAGTTCGCCACGCGCCTTGTCGTAGTAACTGATCTGGCCGAAGTTGCCTGGGCTGTCGCCCAGATAGGCCTGATCCATGATATTGGCCTTCATCAGGGCGAAGCCTGCCTCTGGGCGTCCTGCCTCGAAATAGGCCAGCGCCATGTGCATCACCTCGTCGGCTGCCACGTTGTTGATGCTCCAGTCGTAGGGCATCCAGTCGGTGGTGGAGATAGTGCTCAGACGTGGTGCTTTCTTGTCGGCACCGTTATAGATGAGGGGGATATGCGGAATGCACTGATCGACATACTGGGTGGCACGGAAGGCCTGTTCCTCAGTGGCGGCTCCACAGTCGATAGGCGTGTAGATGCTCCAGAGGGCAGCGTGGTCGTGGGTGCGCTTCAGGCCCATCAGGTCCTGATACTCTGCCCAGTGGCCGCGGCCCTCCAGCCACAAGCGCTCGTTCATGGCCTTCAGCGTCTTCTCCGCCTCTTTTTTGTAATAAGTGGGATCCTCGCCCAGAATCTCGGCAATACGGGCTGCGAGTTTAAAGCCGCGATAGTTGTAGGCTGAAGAATGGGTCACAGCCCCGCCGTTATAGTAGAGGGCATCGCTCGCCCAGATACAGCAGTAGGCATCGTAGAGACCATCATCGTCGGGATCATAATTACGCTTCTCCCAGTCGAGGTGGCGCACGAGTACAGGCCACATCCTACGCATGAAGACGGTATCCGCATCGTACTGGAAGTGCCAGAGCAGTTCGTCGATGTAGTTCAGATTCATGTCGTAGTGGTGCATGATGTCCGTACGGTTGGGGTTGCGCACGATATAGCCGTTGGAATACATCTGCGTGCCCCACGTCTTGGCTGCACGCGACAGGCCCTTCTCCGGATCCTGCGAAGGATGCGGGATGCGGGGTTCGACATCGGTAATCTGACTGTTGGCGTAGGCCGTGAAGTGCGAGAGCGCGCGATCAGGCTCGCCCAGCACATCTGCCAGATAACCAGCGCGCCAGCCAGTAAGATACATGCGCCACACGATGGCACCATGCAGCCACACCTCTCCGTCCCAGGCACCGTCGGCAGCGGCCATCAGCGTACCGCCCAGGGTGTTGATATAGGGGTCGGGGGTGTCGAAGACGATCTGGTTGGCCAGCCACTCATGGTGCTTCCAGGCCTTGTCGTAGAGGGCTTCGGCCTCTGCACCCGTAGGTGTCGAGAGCGCATAGGTGCTGGCATCACTGTCGAGCACGGTATAGGTTGCTGGCTGGGCGGCCTGCCTGTAGGCTCCTCCATGACAGTCGAGCACGGCATAGGTCGGCCCTGCGCCTAATGTCCACTGCACGCTCTGCTTGTTAGGCTCTCCCTCGGCCGGGTCGAAACTGTCCCTGGGGTCAGCGTTCATATCACCATGACGATGGAATTTGGGATGGCGGATATCGCACACGATCATTTCAACCTTGGCATCACCGGGCAGTCCCTGGGGCTCGAACTTCCAGATGGCCGACTCCGTATCCGGCTGTGCCAGTACGGTCAGCATTAGTGTACCTTTGCCCCACGAGGCATCAGTCAGTTGATAGATGCGCTTGCCTGCATAGTAGCGGGCCTCGGCATAGGAGGTCTGCTCTAAGGGCGTGGTCTTTCCATTCGTAATTAAACGGAAACGGACGTTCTTGTGAGCCTTACTGCGGAAGATGCCGAAGATCGGGCGATCGCTCGTCTCCACTCGGAATTCCGTATAGCCGCCATATAGGGCTCGGGTGTAGCGGTTCTCACCATTCACTCGCACGATATCACGCCCATTGGGGTGATACTGCATGAATCTTGTCTTAGTTTCAGCCTGTGCCATCGTCGGCAATATCAGGGCTGCTGCGATTAGTAAATTCTGTAGTTTCATCTGTTTGTTGTTTTATAATGTTATGTTTTCTGCTGCAAATATACGAATAGTTTCTGAAAGTGCCATCATAATATCGATATTTTCCAATCGATAGTCGCTAGTATGCAGAATATTTTTCGTATCTTTGCAGCCAACAAAGCCAATGCCGTATGAATATCACCGTAGATAAACTGCACCTGCTGACCCTCAACGTGGGTCATGCCCGCCATAATGGCGACTGGAACTGGAAGAACGTGCGCAGCCCGTTTGCCCGATTGTATTATGTCACAGAGGGCGCCGCCCAAATCGAACTGCCCTCTGGCGTCCATACCCTCACGCCTGGCCACCTCTACCTCGTGCCCGCCTTCACCACCCACAGTTACAGATGCAACCAGGTGTTCTCACATTATTATATACATATCTACGAAGACCAACTGAGCGAATACAGCATCCTCGACGGCTGGGACTTCCCCGTAGAGGTCGGGGCCGACGACATCGACCTGGCCCTGTGCGAGCGCCTCTGCCAGATCAACCCGTTCCTCAGACTGCCTGAGTCCAACCCCGAGAGTTACGACAACCACCTGACCCTCATCAGCAACCTCCAACTGAACCAGCAGCGCCCCTTCTGCGACAAGGTCGAGTCGCGCGGCATCCTCTACATCCTCATGTCGCGCTTCCTGAAACAGGCCAAGCCCAAGACGGAAGTCAGAGACGACCGTATCCACCAGACGCTGACCTATATCCGCCGCAACATCAACAGCCGTCTGGAGATCAGCGTCCTGGCAGACAAGGCCTGCATGTCGAAGGATCACTTCATCCGCGTATTCAAGCGCGAGACGGGCGAGACGCCCAACGTCTACATCGCCAAGCGTAAGCAGGAGAAGGCAGAACTGCTGCTCGTCACTACCGACCTGCCCATCAAGAACATCGCCACAGCCCTGGGCTTCGACGACCACTCCTACTTCAACAAACTCTTCAAGAAACTCTCCGGCATCACTCCCCAGCAATACCGCACCCAAAAATATACAAAAGGGGCGCTTTTTGTGTAGGATTTCTGGAAAACAGGGTGTAACGGGGTGTCATGAGGTTGTAATAATCAAGCAAATTCAGCATCTATCATAATATCTACCTTTAGGGTAAAAAATAGTCTTACCCCATTAAAGGCTTTTTCAGGTAATTAAACAATCATATCACACAACAATAGTCACCATCAGTGGCTCGCAGTGATGCGAGCCCCTGATGCAATCATTACTAACAATAACTAAAACCTAAAACAAACAATATGGGAAAACAAA
Source organism: Prevotella sp. (assembly GCA_017460765.1). Taxonomy (GTDB): domain Bacteria; phylum Bacteroidota; class Bacteroidia; order Bacteroidales; family Bacteroidaceae; genus Prevotella. The sequence goes on from JAFUAK010000237.1 coordinate 6,805, forward strand.
TGGCTCAGTCCGAAAAGCCGGTTGAAAACATTCTTTATTTTGCAAAGGAATGTGTACCTTTGCACCCATGAGACGTAAATTGAAGAGTTGGGAGGTCATGCGTGTCATCTTTCCAGATGTGCTAGCAGACTATTTTGAGA
>JAFUAK010000238.1 GCA_017460765.1 Prevotella sp.
CTACGTTCTTAGGAAAAGAGACAACCAATCCAGGAATGGTGGTCAACTCATCCCAGACAGGAGAGTCAACCAAATCCGTACGGGTAGGCAAGTGTTAAAAAACAAGGCCTAAAAGGAGTCAACCATATTCAGGAAAAGACAACGTACAACTTACGAACTTACAACTTACAAACTTACAACAGGTATTTCGTAAAATTACAAAATATAGAAATAAGTAAATTATTATATATATACTATTATAATATTATATATATAATAAATATTACAAATTATTTTCTGTAATTTGTTAGTGACTTTAAAATTTGAGTTTTGTAAGTTTGTAAGTTGTAAGTGACTACAGACTGTGGAAGGTGATTAATCCTTCGATAGGACTCTTGAGAATAGTGCCCATGGTATAACCCTCACCCTCAACGACTTCCGAAAGTTGGGCAGAGAAGTGCCAGGCGATGCTGCCCACGAACGACAGGGGCAGGTCACGGCGACCGAAGGGCACAATATGTATGCGGAGGAAATCGGAGAAGTTCTGTCTGACCAACGCTTCCACACCCGGATCGTCCAGATGGGCATGGATGAACTTGGCCAGACTGGCAAGAAAACGGTTGGCCAGCGGCTGACGATAAATACGGTTGATGAGTTCAGGCAGCGCCAACTTCGTCTCCGTCTCAAAAGCCTCCTTGATTTCTTTTGACAAAAGTCCACTGTATAGGTCATGCAGAAAACGCTTGCCAAGGACAGCCCCGCTTCCCTCGTCGCCGATGATATAGCCCAGGGCAGTGGTCTTTTTCGCGATGGTCTCGCCGTCATACAGACATGCATTGGCACCAGTACCTAATATACTGGCAATGCCGCAGTTATGGCCGCAGAGCGCACGGGCGGCACCCAGCAGATCACTATGAGCCTCAACCACCTCGGCACACGACAGTGCCTCGCGGAGCACCTGTGCCATCGGTGCTTCTTTCTCCGGGCGCACACCGCTTCCATAAAAATAGACATGGCTGACGTTCTCGATGGAGAGATGCGGCAGGAGTTCAGAAGAGAGGATCCGCTGAATCTCGTTGTCTGACTGGTGGATAGGGCTGATGCCCTGAGAGGCGATACGGGTGACGGACGCAGGCTTCCCGTACATGGCGGGACTCAGGAGCGCCCAGTCGGTCTTGGTGCTGCCGCTGTCGGCGATAAGTGTAACCATCTTACAATATCATTATTTCAATACGGAATGCAAAAGTAGCAAAAATTTGCTTAACAAGCAAGAATAATCAGAAAAACTTGCAAGATTGTGAGATTTTTTTCGTACCTTTGCACGACAAAACAATCCACTATATGAAACGACTCATCATACTCACCCTTCTGGCAGGCATCACCCTTGAGGCCGGTGCCGTGCTGAAAGAGAAGGACCTGGAACTGACGCTCACCATCCTGCAGGGAGAACTCGAGCAATACAACAACGAACTGACCGTGCGCAGCGCTGCCCGCAAAGAGCGGACGAAGACACTCGTCACCCAGTTGCTGCAGACGATGAAGCGGGCAGACCAGAACGCGCTGATGCTCTACTCCCAGCAGCAGGACAACGTGTTCGACCTGACCTACGCCTGTCATGAGGCCACCCAGCAATACCAGGACTTCCACAGGCAGCAGTTGCCCTTCACCACTTTCCTGAAGAAGACGGAGGCCGACATCGCCCGCTACGACAGCCTGATCATCCGCCTGGAGAACATGCCCGACCTGACGATGACCAAATACGGCGACCAGAAACGCGACTCCTGCCTGGTGCTGGCCAGGAGCATCCGTTCGCAATTGGCCGGCAATGCCCAGCAACTGAAGCGCAACATCCACTTCTACGACATGACGGAGCGCAGGCTGAAGGAACTGAACGAGTATGCCCAGAAGCGATACAACGACATTCAGACCAGCATCTTCATCAACGGCGGCGACAACTACTTAACCCTGCTCAGCCATTTCAACAGGCATTGGCAGCAACTGGAAGATGCCGTGAAAAAGAAATACAGCATCAATCCCGACGACAACTCCCAGTGGAGCGGTATCTGGATCATGGGAACCTTCCTCGCCATTTTCTTCTACGTGGTCATCGCCATCGTGCTCAACCAACTGTTCTTCCGTTTCCTGCTCCCCAAGCGGTTCAAGACGGAGGAGTTCAAGAAGAAGCGCACCGCCATCATCATGGCGACCACTTCAGTGACCTTCGCCATCATCCAGGGACTGGTAACCATGTTCGGCTCCGGGCAGAAGTACCCGTTCCTCTACATGGCATCGAGCCTGCTGGTGGAGTATGCCTGGCTGTTGGGCGTGATACTTATCTCGCTGCTGCTTCGTGTGAAAGGCGAACAGATCAACAGCGCCATCCGCATCTACGCCCCGCTGATCGTGGTCGGCTTCATCGTAATAGGCTGCCGCATCATCCTGATTCCCAATGAACTGGTAAACCTCGTACTACCGCCCATCCTGCTGTTCTGTGCGCTGTGGCAGTGGAACGTCATCAAGCGCCACAATCAGAACATACCGCGCTCAGACATCTTCTATACCTACGTATCGCTGACAGTCTTCATCGCCTCCGTCTGCTGTTCAATGACAGGATACACGCTGATGGCCGTACAACTGCTCATCTGGTGGATCATGCTGCTGACCTGCATCCTGACCATCACCTGTATCAGCCAGTACGTGGAACTCTACGCCGCCAAGAAGCACCTGGCAGAAAAGCCCGTCACCAACACCTGGGCCTACCATTTCCTGGAACATGTGATCATGCCGGTGATGAGTGTCTGTTCCGTCATGCTGAGCATCTACTGGGCCGCCAGTGTGTTCAACCTGGGCGACCTGTGCTGGAAAATCTTCAAATATCCTTTCATCGACATGGAGAACCTGCAGGTGAGCATTCTCAAACTCACGATGGTGGTCTGCCTCTGGTTCCTCTTCAGATATATTGCGCGCACCATCCTGGCCCTGCTGAAGATCCACTATGAGATCAGCGATCCTACGACAGCGGCCTCCAAGGAGGTGATGGGCCGCAACGTGATCCAGGTGTTCGTATGGGGTGTGTGGCTCATGCTCTCGCTCTCCATCCTGCACATCAGCGTGGCCTGGCTGCTGGCCATTTCCGGAGGTCTCTCCACAGGTATCGGTTTCGCCTCGAAGGATATCATCGAGAACATCTACTACGGTGCCTCCCTGATGACGGGGCGCATCAAGGTGGGTGACTGGATCCAGGTAGACGGCACGATGGGTAAGGTGGTGAGCATCAACTATACTTCGACGGTAGTGGAATCACTCTACGGCGAGGTTATCACCTTCCAGAACTCCCAACTGTTCACGAAGAACTACAAAAACCTGACTCGCAACCACGGCTACGTGCTGGCAGTGGTACCCTTCGGCGTAGCGTACGGCTCCAACCTGAAGCAGGTAGGCCAGTTGGTGGAGGATGCCGTCAACAACATGCACCACCAGTGGATGGACAGCGAGAAGAAGGTAAAAGCCGTTGTCAGCGAGATGGGCGACTCGAGCGTGAACTTCAATCTCTTCGTCTGGGCTGATGCCCCGAAGAAGTCCTACGTGGTCAGTGACGTACTGAAGTGTGTATATGACACATTGAACGAGCACGGCATTTCCATCCCGTTCCCTCAAAGAGACATTCATCTTATAAAAGAGTAAAAAAATATATATTTTTTTGGTGGATTTGAATAAAATGCGTATTTTTGCAACTGCAATATGAGTAACAAGACAACCATCATCGCTGGTCCCTGCGTCATAGAGTCGGCAGAACTGCTTGACATCGTGGCGCGCAAGTTGGTGGAAATCAACGGAAAGCAAGGAACCGACATTATCTTCAAGGCTTCGTTCGACAAAGCCAACCGCACCTCTATCCGCTCCTTCCGAGGACCAGGACTGGAGCGCGGCCTGCAGATGCTGGCCGACATCAAGGCGAAATATGGCCTGCGCATCCTGACCGATATCCATGAGAGCCAGCAGGCTGCTCCCGTCGGTGAGGTATGCGACGTGATTCAGATACCTGCCTTCCTCTGCCGTCAGACCGATCTGCTCATCGCCGCGGCCAAGACAGGGCGCACGGTGAACATCAAGAAAGCCCAGTTCCTGAGCGGAAGGGATATGAAATACCCCGTAGAGAAAGCCCGTGACGCCGGTGCCGCTGACGTGTGGCTGACGGAGCGTGGCAACATGATGGGCTATAACAATCTGGTGGTGGACTTCCGCAACATTCCCGACATGCTGGAGATCGTACCGACGGTGATTATGGACTGCACCCACAGCGTACAGCGCCCTGGCGGCAGTGACGGCAAGACAGGCGGTGACCGCAGGTTCGTCCCACAGATGGCGCTGGCAGCCAAGGCTTTCGGTGCGACCGGCTATTTCTTTGAGGTACACCCCGACCCCGACAAAGGGCTCAGTGACGCTGCCAATATGCTGGAACTCGACAAACTTGATAATCTGATTCAAGAACTTATTAAAGAATGACAACAAAAGATTACGCGATACAATGCATCAAGGATGAGGCCAGTGCCGTACTCGGACTGATTCCGCAACTCGACGACAGTTTTGACGCTGCCGTCAAGTTAATGTTAGAGTGTAAGGGAAAGGTCATTGTGACGGGTGTGGGCAAGAGCGGCCACATCGGTGCGAAAATCGCCGCCACGCTATCAAGTACAGGAACGCCCTCCTTCTTTATCAATCCGCTGGACGTCTTCCACGGAGATCTGGGCGTGATGACTTCCGACGACGTGGTACTGGCCATCTCCCACTCCGGGCAGACTGACGAACTGCTGCGCTTCATCCCCATGGTACTCCACATGCATATCCCCATCATCGGCATGAGCGGTAATCCCGAATCCCTACTGGCCAAATACTCCACCTGCCACCTGAATGTCAGCGTAGAGAAGGAGGCCTGTCCGATGAATCTGGCCCCCACCAGTTCTACCATGGCCCAGTTGGCTATGGGAGATGCCCTGGCAGTGGCCTTGATTCAACTGCGCCATTTCCAGCCCCGTGACTTCGCCCAGTTCCATCCAGGCGGAGAACTTGGCAAGCGCCTGCTGACCACCGCCCAGGACGTGATGCGTTCCGAGGACATGCCCGTGCTGCCGCCTGAGATGCATCTGGGCGAGGCCATCATCCTCGTGAGCAAGGGCAAACTCGGACTGGGCATCGCTGAGGTGAACGGCGAGATTGTAGGTCTGATTACAGACGGCGACATACGCCGTGCCATGGAGAAATGGCAGGCAGAGTTCTTCGACCGCACCGTCAGTGACATCATGACACGAACACCGAAAACCGTCAGACCTGAAACGAAGATAACAGAGATTCAGAGAATCATGAACAGATATAAAGTACACTCCGTACTGGTTACCGACGACCACAACCACCTGCTGGGAGTCGTAGACCATTATTCCTGTATGATTTAGAAATGAAAAGTGAAGAGTTATGATACCTATGAAAATAAAGAAACTATTAATCGCTTTGATGCTTGTCCTGCCAATGGCAGTGCTGGCAGACTACCTGTTTAAGACACTTGACGCCCGTGACGGGCTGACATCCAGTCAGGTGAACTGTATCCTGAAAGACAGCCGAGGCTATGTCTGGTTTGGTACTCCTGCGGGACTGTATCGTTTTGACGGCTACACCTTCAGGAACTTCCAAAGCGATTCCCAGGACGGTTCATCCCTGAACGACAGTTATATCAACAGCATCCAGGAGACACTCGACGGTAACCTGTTGATAGAGACCTCTTCGGGCTACTGTGTGTATCATCCGCAGACCGAGACCTTTGAACGCGACATGAAGCAGTACTTTGCCAGGATGGGTATCGAGACCATCCCCAGCGTGGTGTTCATCGACCGTCACAAGAACCTCTGGGGCGCCATTCCCAACAAGGGTGTCGTGGCATACAACCAACAGCAGCAGTTGCTCTTTGAGTTCGGCTACACGAACGATGCCATGGGTGTGCCACAGGGTGTCGTCTGCTCCATCAACGAGTGTAAGGACGGTGCCGTTATCGTTTATGACGATGGCAGGATGGTGTGCTGCGACGTGATGCACCAACAACATACGGTATGGGCCACCTCTGAATCGCCGATGTCGAAGAGGCGGAGGAACAAGTCGCTGAAAGCCTTCGCAGACCAGATGGACAATATCTGGCTCTACGGACAGGGCTCTATGTATATGTATAATAAGAGCGCCGACACGTGGGACACCTCCATCGGCGAGCGACTGGGCCTGACAGGTATCGGCGTGGATCGCAACATCAATGGAATGGCAGGCGACCGCAGCGGCAACATCTGGATCGGTTCTGATCAGTTGGGGCTGCTGAAGATGAGCATCAACACTCATGAGATTGAGTCCGTACAGCCCCGCAATATCAACGACAACCAGTGGATCAAGGAGAATATCAGTATCCAGAGCGTCTACGTGGATGATACCGACCTGCTCTGGGTAGGAACGGAGAAATCGGGCGTGGCCTATTCCGGACAATATATCTACCGCTTCGGCTCTAACCATAACGGCGATATCACCGCCATGGCCCAGGATGCCAACGGCACCATCTGGTATGGCACGAGCGACAAGGGTGTCATCGGCTATGACGGTCCTCTGGCCAGTATGAAAGTCAGTTGCATGGCCACCACTCCTGACGGCAGCCTCTGGATAGGCTCCAAGCGCAACGGACTGACTCGCATCAAAGGCGGCGGCAACACAATCTACTCGCTGGCTAAGGACAGCACCGCCACACTGATAGACGATCATATCAATGCACTCTGCACGGACAAGATCGGTAACCTCTGGATAGCCACTAACGGCGGTCTGCAGGTGTATAACCCGAAGATGAACACTTTCTCCTCCTATACCAGGGAGAACGGTAAACTGAACACCAACAACATTACCAGCCTGTTCTATAAAAAGGATGCCAAGAACAACAACCTGTATATCGGAACAGCAGAGGGACTGGTCATCCTGAACCTGTCTTCGACGGAGAAGACCGTACTGACGGGTAACACTTCCAACATCAAGTCGTTTACCAACAACTACATCACACAGGTGATGCAGGACTCCAGGGGACTGCTCTGGATCGGCACACGTGAAGGTCTGAACATCCTGAATCTGGAGAACGACAGTCTGAACTATCTGACGGAGAAACAAGGGCTCTGCAATAACAATATCTGCGGCATTGCTGAGGACAAGAACCATAACATCTGGGTAACCACCAGCAGCGGTGTCAGCCGAATCGTCGTGCAGAGAAACCATGAGGACGGTTCCAACAACTATGGCCTCTATAACTACACCACGGCAGACGGTCTTCAGAGCAATGAGTTCAACCCGGGATCTATCCTGACCCGAGAGGACGGCAACGTGCTGCTGGGTGGACTCTTCGGCGTGAACTGGGTACTCCAAAAGGCTTCTGATGACAACGATGCCCTGCCCCGCGTGATGCTGACTCAGTTGTATATCGGGGAGGAGGAGATTCTCACGGGACATGAATATCAGGACCGCGTAGTGCTGCCTCAGGCCCTCAACGAAACCAACAAACTGGAACTGGGGCACAACCAGAACACCTTCACCATCAAGTTTGCCGCAGGTAACTACAACCAGAGCGAGCGCCTGCAATTCATGTACTGGATGGAAGGCAAAGACGAGGACTGGCGTAACGGTAATGCCCTGACACACGGTGTAACCTTCAAGGATCTGTCGAGTGGCCAGTATACCCTGCACGTGAAGGCCATCAGTGCCGAGGGTGCCGTCAGTAACCAGGAGCGTACACTCGTCATCTCTATCGAGCGCCACTGGCTCCTGTCGTGGTGGATGCTGCTGGCCTATGCCATCATCACCATCGTCATCCTCTATTTCTGGCGCATCGGCCTGAAGCAGTTGTCCGTCATCAAGGCCAGGAAGAAGGCTGTCATCGAAGAACTCGCCATGCAGCGTGAGGAAATCAAGTCGGCCAGTGAGGACCTGCGCCAGCCCATGGCCCGCATGACCTCTATTATCGGAAACCTCTCCGAGAAGGAGAAGACGCTGGAGGAGCGTGAGCAACTCAACGCCCTTCACTCGCAGATGCTACAGATCATCACCCGCGTCAGCGACATGCAGACCAACCTGGAGAACCCCGAGGCGAAGGCCAAGAATGCCGTACACGACCGTTTGGAACTGAACGGACGCGGCGAGATAGAGTTGCCTGAGATTGCCAACCAGACACTGACATCCGAGTCGTCCAGATCGCGTGCCGCCCTGGATGCGCCGACGATGAAGTTCACAGTGGTGATGATCGACGACAACGAAGACTTCCTGAAGTTTGCCACCTCTCGCTTCAAGTACGTTTACAATTTCCATGCCTACAACGACATTGAGAAGGCGGCTGCCGACCTTGAGGAGATGCGCTGCGACATCGTGGTATGTAAGCAGGATATGGAAGGCATGACAGGCAGTGACCTGTGTAACCAGTTGAAGACCAGTCCTGTGACCCAGAGAGTCAAGTTCGTGCTGATGACGGAGGGTACGCTGACAGCACAGGATATGCGTGCCCAGAATATCACACTGTCTGCCGACGACTATCTGGCCAAGCCGTTCAACCTGCAGGATGCCATGATGCGCTTCAACAAGGTGCTCGGTCTTGGACCTATTGAGATGAACAGCAACCTGATTGAAGGTGCGGAGACACGTATGCTGGAGGATCGTAATGCCAGTATGACGACTGCCACAGAGAGTTACGATATGACGGAGATTCAGCCGACAAACGAGAATGAGGCTGATGCAGACGACCCGATGAACCGCGTCGAGACGAAGATTGTGAACCGTAACAACCAACTGGCTCGTCAGTCGTACGAGGAAGAGACTCAGGAAACCCAGGAGAACGGCGAGTCCACGATGTCAGACTATTCGATGCTGGATGCCATGGACCAGCAGTTACTGAAGAACGTAGAACAATACGTGATGCAGAACATGAGCCGCGGGCAGATCAGTCTTGAGGAGATGGCCAGTGCGATGGGTATGGGACGCGTGCCCTTCTTCCATCGTATCCGCAACCTCACCAACAAGACCCCGGCAGAACTGGTACGCGACATGCGACTGAAGCACGCTTGCATCCTGTTGAAACGTACTAATATCAACATGAGTGAGTTGGCTACGAACGTCGGTTTCATGACTGCCGAGAACTTCATCAACATCTTCAGGGAGAAGTTCGGTATGACGCCGCTTGAATACAGATTGAAACACAGAAGATGACAACAGAAAAGAACCGGTCAGCAGGAATAGTCACCATACTATTCCTGCTGATATCTCTCTATAGTAATGCCCA
>JAFUAK010000239.1 GCA_017460765.1 Prevotella sp.
GAATGTTGACAAAAGAGACAAGCACATTATATATATTTATTCATAGATTTCATCAATGTCATTGTCTCCTTCGGTTTCAAGAGCCTCGTCCACAAACGAACACGGATCATACCCTTCTGGTAAATCAAAAACAGCATTTTCATTATACCCAAGTTGAGAATCACCATAGACTTTCTGCATATAAAGTGCGAATACCGGCAATGCCATCGCAGCGCCTTGCCCATAAACCATTGTATTGAAATGGATATCCCGGTCGTCACCACCCACCCAACAGGCATTCACCAAGGTTGGAGTAACTCCCATGAACCATGCATCACTATTATTGTTGGTAGTACCAGTCTTACCTGCAATATCCCCTTTCAAATTATACTTATTGCGGAGACGACTGGCAGTTCCCCCGTTGACAACAGCCTTCAGCATGTACAACATCTTATGAGCGCTCTCTTCGCTTATGACTTCGTTCATACGAGGCTGGAACTGCGCTATTACATTTCCGTCACAGTCCTCAATCTTAGTCACAAACATGAGTGATGCACGGATTCCATGGTTCACGAAAGCAGTGTAGGCGCTGGCCATTTCTCCTACGCTGATATCACATGGACCCAGACAGAGAGCCATTGACGGGTGAATCTCAGGGTTGCGAATACCATATTCACGTAGCAGATCCACAAAAGCCTGGGGATTCAGTTTGCTCATCAGGTAGGCTGATATCCAGTTGTTCGACTGTTGAAGTCCCCACTTTAAAGTCACCATTTCTCCATACCGTGCACGACTACCATTACGTGGCGTCCAAGGACGCCCTGCCACCATATAGGTCTGCTGAACATTGGGAGCCTCATCACAAGGCGAGAAACCATTCTCCATTGCAAGGGAATATAGATAAGGCTTGATGGTAGATCCAACCTGTCTTCTGCCTTCCATAACCATATCATAGGCAAAATGTTCATAGTTAAGTCCACCCACATAAGCCTTCACGTGACCATTCTGGGGACATACACTCACAAAGCCAGTTCGCAGGAACGATTTGTAATATTTTATAGAATCAAGTGGTGTCATTGTCGTGTCTACTGAACCATGATACGTAAACACGGACATACGAGTGGGCGTTCGGAAAGAACGCTGAACCTCTTCTTCCGTAGCGCCATTCTCATGCAAGACACGATACCGCTCGCTCTGATGTATGGAGCGATTGAGAATCTGTCGCACCTGCTCAGAGGTCAGATTAGATGAATAAGGTGCATTAGCATTTGTCTTCTTCTCTGTATTGAAAGCAGGCTGCAGATATTTAGCCACATGCTGATAGGCCGCCTCTTCAGCATATTTCTGCATTCTTGAATCTATGGTCGTATAAACTTTCAGGCCATCAGTATAGATGCTATAGTAGTCACCATTACGCTTCTTGTTTTTGTTGCACCAACCGTATAAAGGATCTGTTTCCCAGTTAATTGAGTCATTGTAATACTTTACCATATTCCAAGCGGGATAAAGGGCACGGTCTGGTTTTCTCGCCGTCATATACTTACGCAGATATTCGCGCAGATACACTGCCAATCCCTCCTTATGGTCAGAAACATGGAATTTCAACACTACTGGCTGTGCAGCATATTTATCGTAATCGGCCTGACTCAGACAACCGGCCTTTACCATCTGCCCGAGAACGACATTACGACGTTCACGACTGCGCTCAGGATTTCTGACTGGATTATAGTAAGACGGGTTCTTACAGAGACCGACGAGTGTAGCCGCCTCCGTGACAGTCAAATCCTTTGGTTCCTTACTGAAATAGACATTAGAAGCCGTTTTGATTCCGACAGCATTATGGAGGAAGTCAAAATAATTCAGGTACATTGTAATTATTTCATCCTTCGTGTAATTACGCTCCAGTTTCAAGGCAATCACCCATTCAATAGGTTTCTGCATCACACGCTCCAACGTGGTATTGGCATGTTCCGAATAAAGTTGCTTAGCCAACTGCTGCGTGATGGTCGAGCCACCACCCGCACTCTTCTGGCCGAGGAGACCACGTTTCACGATGGCACGGCCCAGAGCGTAGAAGTCAATGCCGGAATGCTCATAGAATCTCACGTCTTCCGTTGCTACCAGCGCCTGAACAAGAGATGGAGCCAGTTTGGTGTAATCAACCATTACGCGATTCTCGCGGTTATAGTTCCACGTACCTATTATTTTTCCGTCGGCAGAATAGATCTGGGTGGCAAAACGGTTAATCGGGTTCTGTAGGTCCTCAATGGGAGGCATATAGCCAATCCAGCCTTTCTCAATCGCATAATAGGCACCTGCTACAGCAAGCACAGTCACCACCAATAATGTCCACAGAAAATAGACAAACAGCTTTCTCATACACTCGATTTCCTTTACTTTTTTAAGTATCTTGGTGCAAAATTACTATTTTCTTTGAAAATATCGCACGGAAATGAAAAATAATATGTAATTTTGTGCCAACAAAATCAAAATAACGAATGGAAAAGCATAATTTTGTGACCATTGCCGACCTCACCAGAGACAAGATTCTCTACATGATTGAGATGGCGGAAGAGTTTGAGAAGCACCCGAACAGGGAGTTACTGAAAGGAAAAGTCGTCGCTACACTTTTCTTCGAGCCATCGACTCGTACACGACTGAGTTTTGAAACCGCTGCCAACCGTCTGGGAGCCCGCGTGATCGGCTTTGCCGACCCGAAGATCACCAGCGGCACGAAGGGCGAGACGCTGAAGGACACGATCCTGATGGTATCGAACTATGCCGACGTCATCGTGATGCGCCACTATATCGAGGGTGCAGCCCAGTATGCCTCTGAGGTGGCCCCTATCCCCATTGTGAATGCCGGCGACGGTGCCCACCAGCACCCTTCGCAGTGCATGCTCGACCTCTACTCCATCTACAAGACGCAGGGCACGCTGGACAACCTTAATATATATATGGTGGGCGACCTGAAGTACGGTCGTACGGTACACTCGCTGCTGATGGCCATGCGCCACTTCAACCCGACGTTCCACTTCGTGGCTCCCAAGGAACTGGCGATGCCGCAGGAATACAAGATCTACTGCAAGGAGCACGGCATCAAGTACCAGGAGCACACAGCCTTCAATGAGAAGATCATCGCCGACGCCGACATCCTCTATATGACCCGCGTACAGAAGGAGCGCTTCAGCGACCTGATGGAGTATGAGCGGGTGAAGAACGTGTATGTACTCAACAACGAGATGCTGCGCTCGGCCAAGCCCAACATGAAGATACTGCACCCCCTACCCCGCGTCAACGAAATCGCCTACGAGGTAGACGACAATCCTCATGCCTATTATATCCAGCAAGCCGGCAACGGCCTGTTTGCCCGCGAGGCCATCTTCTGCGACGTGCTGGGCATCACACTGGATCAAGTAAAGAACGACAAAACCATTATCAGATAAACACAGACTATGGCAAAGAATCAGATGCTTGTGGCCGCTATTGAGAACGGCACAGTAATAGACCACATACCCTCGGAGAAAACCAACCACGTGGCCAATCTCCTGAAACTCGACGAACTGGAGACGCCCGTCACCATCGGCTACAACTTCCGCTCGAAGAAACTTGGGAAGAAAGGTATCATCAAGGTGGAGGACAAATTCTTCACGGATGAGGAGATCTCCCGTCTCTCCGTCGTGGCACCGAATATCGTGCTGAACATCATCCACGACTTCGAGGTGGTGGAGAAGAAGACGGTCGTCACACCAGATGAAATTCATGGCATTGTGAAGTGCAACAACCCCAAGTGCATTACCAACAACGAGCCGATGGCCACCCATTTCCACGTGGCCAACGGTATCTTGACGTGCCATTATTGTGAAAAGGAACAAGACATCAACAAAGTAGAGTTAGTATGAACAAGAAAGAAACACCCGTGTTGCTGCTGACTGGTTATCTGGGCAGTGGCAAGACCACCTTATTAAATAGAATACTCAACAACAAGCGCGGCATCAAGTTTGCCGTCATCGTCAACGATATCGGCGAGGTGAACATCGACGCCGACCTCATACAGCAGGGCGGCATCGTGAACCAGAAAGACGACTCACTGGTGGCGCTGCAGAACGGCTGCATCTGCTGCACGCTGAAGATGGACCTCGTACAGCAACTCCAGGACATCATCGCCCTCGAGCGCTTCGACTATATCGTCATCGAGGCCAGCGGCATCTGCGAGCCAGCCCCCATCGCACAGACCATCTGCTCGATTCCGCAGATGGCTCCAGAGGTGACGGAGCACGGCTATCCCCGCCTCGACTGCATCGTCACCGTAGTCGACGCGCTTCGCATGCGCGACGAGTTCGGCAGCGGACTCGACCTGCTGCGCCAGAATATCGACGAAGAGGACATTGAGAACCTCGTCATCCAGCAGATCGAGTTCTGCAACATCGTACTGCTGAACAAGGCCGCTGAAATAACCCCCGACGAACTGGGCCGTGTGCGTGGTATCGTACGCGAACTCCAGCCCAAGGCCGAGATCATCGAGTGCAACTATGGTGATGTCGATCTGGACAAGATACTGAATACAGGTCTTTTCGACTTCGACGCCGTAGCCACCTCCGCCAAGTGGATTGAGGAAGTGGAAAAGCACCACGACGAAGACGAGGATGACGATGACGAGGATGAAGACGAGCATCATCATGAGCATGAGCATCATCATGAGCACGAACATCATCATGAGC
>JAFUAK010000240.1 GCA_017460765.1 Prevotella sp.
ACCCGCTGATGAGAATCGCGAGTTCTGCACTGATGTGAATGTAATTGCAATCGACTCTATTTACACACCTATCCGTAATGTCAAGTACAGCGTGGAGCCCTATCGTGTCGAGCAGAAGACCGACTACGATAAACTTGTGCTGGAGGTGACAACGGACGGTTCCATTCACCCGAAGGACGCCCTGAAGGAGGCTGCCAAGATCCTGATTTACCACTTCATGCTGTTCTCTGATGAGAAGATCACGCTTGAGAACAACGAGACAGAGGGTAACCAGGAGTTTGACGAAGAGATCCTGCACATGCGCCAGTTGCTCAAGACCCGTCTTGTAGACATGAACCTCTCGGTTCGTGCTCTCAACTGCCTCAAGGCTGCAGACGTGGAGACCCTGGGCGATCTGGTACAGTACAACAAGACCGACCTCCTGAAGTTCCGCAACTTCGGTAAGAAATCGCTCACGGAGCTTGATGATTTGCTCGAGAGTCTGAATCTGTCGTTTGGAACCGACATTACCAAGTATAAACTTGATAAAGAATAAACAAAATGAGACATAATAAGAAATTCAACCATCTCGGTCGTACTGCATCTCACCGTAGCGCCATGCTTGCAAACATGGCCATCTCGCTGATCATGCACAAAAGAATCACTACGACCGTCGCAAAGGCTAAGGCCCTGAAGAAGTATGTGGAGCCGCTGGTTACAAAGGCCAAGGACGACTCTACCAACTCTCGTCGTGTAGTGTTCAGTTACCTGCAGAACAAGGAAGCCATCAAGGAACTCTTCTCTGTTGTAGCAGAGAAGGTAGGTGACCGTCCCGGTGGATATACCCGTATCATCAAACTCGGTACCCGTCAGGGCGACGCTGCTCAGGTATGCTTCATCGAACTCGTTGACTTCGATCCGGAAATGGCCAAGGAGACCAAGAAGAAGTCTACCCGCCGTTCTCGTAAGTCTTCTGCTCCCAAGGCTGAGGCTCCCGCCGCTGAAGAGGCAAAGGCAGAGGCTCCTGCAGCCGAGGCTGCTCCTGCAGAGGAGGCACCTGCTGCTGAAGAAGCAAAGGCTGAATAATAAGAGAATCACCAATTCCTCCATAAAGAAGCCCGTATCCCCAGAAGGATACGGGTTTTTTTGTGCCCTTTAGGGTTTCCCCTATGGCGATTTCGGGATTTTCCCTTGGCTTACTGAATGAAAATTCTTACTTTTGCAGCGTGAAACCATAAAAACGTTGAGGCTTATGAAGAAGATATTGGTAGTATCAGTCAGTTCCCTGCTGCTGTTGACAAGTTGCGGATCCTATACTGCGTCAGGTGCCTATACCGGCGGTACATTCGGCTCCATCATCGGTTCTGCCATCGGCGGCATTGCGGGTGGCCCGAGAGGCAGCGACATCGGGACGTTGATCGGTATGGCAGGCGGAGCCGCTGTTGGTGCCGCTGTCGGTGCAGCGGCAGACAATGCCCAGCAGCAACGCTATGAGGACTATCGCGCCTCACGCTCACAACAGCGTATGGACAATGGTGACGACCGTCTCTACGGCTTTGACGAGAACTTCAATTCGCCTAAGGGTTATGCCAGTGAGCCCTTTGCCGACATCGAGATCCGCAATCCCCGCATGATCGATGCCAGCCGTGATGGAGAGTTGAGTAGGGGAGAAGAGGCGCGCATGGTCTTTGAGATATACAACCATTCCTCAAAGCCGGCCTATGGGGTTCTGCCAACCGTCATGGAAGTCACGGGGAATAAGCATATCCGCGTATCTGAGAATGTGCTGGTAGAGAGTATCGCACCGGGGAAGGGTATCCGTTACACTGCAGTCATTAAGACCGACGATCGTCTGAGGGATGGTGAGGCTATCTTCCGTATCGGCGTCAGTCAGCGTAACAAGGAAGTTGTTTCCCAGACGCAAGAGTTCCGCATCAGAACCAGTAAGCGATAGGCAATAGCCTGTCGCTTTTCATTTGTAATCAACGATTACGGTTGCGCTTCTGGTAGGCTTTGGAGTGGTTGGGGGTATTGTTGATTTCCTGTAGTTCAGCGTCTTTGCTTTGGGCCCTGGTAATGGAGTCTTGGCGTTCCTTCTCCAGGCGTGCTGCTTCCTGTCGTGCCCGTTCAGCCTTTTCCCTTTCCTGCTGAATCTGTTCCTGCTGACGCTTGATGCGCTGGTCTCTCAGTTCCATCCAGATGGGCTTGGTGGCAGGACCGTCATTTGTGCCCAGGTCGAATTCTGGCAGTTCGATATCCTCTGGCTTGAAGGGGATGATAGAAGGATTATAGCGCTCCACAATGACGGGGGCGATGCCCTGTGAGATGATGCCCAGTTCCTTGGCGGCACGTACGGAGAGGTCGATAATCCTTCCTTTAACGTAGGGGCCGCGGTCGGTCACCCTGACAATGACGCTGAGATTGTTGGTTGGATTCGTTACCTTGAGCAGTGTGCCGAAGGGATAGGTCAGGTGCGCACATGTCAGGGAGTCGTGGTGAAGCCTCTCGCCGTTGGCAGTCTTGTGCCCCGTCAGGCTTTTTGAATAATAGGAGGCTTTACCTCTCTGCGTCTGTGCTTGCAGAGAGGTAAAGCCACAAAGTAGCAGAAGTGTTGAA
Source organism: Prevotella sp. (assembly GCA_017460765.1). GTDB lineage: Bacteria > Bacteroidota > Bacteroidia > Bacteroidales > Bacteroidaceae > Prevotella. The sequence goes on from JAFUAK010000240.1 coordinate 2,596, forward strand.
CAGACTATCTGGTTTCTGTACTTCATTAATTGTTATACAATACCTTGCGCCATCATGGCGTTGGCAACTTTCATGAATCCGGCAACGTTAGCGCCTTTCACATAGTTGATGTAGTTGCCTTCGCGACCATACTTCACGCACTGGCCATGGATGTTCGACATAATCTGGTGCAGGCGCTGGTCAACCTCCTCTGCCGACCAGGCAAGACGCATGGAGTTCTGCGTCATCTCCAGCCCACTGGTAGCCACGCCGCCGGCATTGACGGCCTTACCTGGAGCGAATAACTGGCCTGCGGCCACGAACTTGTTGACGGCCTCTGCCGTACAGCCCATGTTCGACACCTCTGCCACGCATAACGGTTTGTTGGCCAGTATCTGTTCGGCATCATTGCCATTGAGTTCGTTCTGGGTTGCGCAGGGGAGATAGATGTCGGCTTTCTGCTCCCAGGGCTTCTTACCCTCGAAGAATGTGGCGCCGTCGAACTCCTCTTCATATGGCTGACATACATCATTGCCTGATGCACGCAGTTCAAGCATGTACTCGATCTTTTCAGAGTCAAGACCTGCCGGATCGTAGATATAGCCGTCGGGGCCGCTGATGGTGATGACCTTTGCTCCGAGTTCCGTGGCTTTCTTGGCAGCACCCCAGGCCACGTTGCCGAAGCCGGAGAGTGCAACGGTCTTGCCCTTGATGTC
>JAFUAK010000241.1 GCA_017460765.1 Prevotella sp.
ACCAACGCAGGGGCCGAGTCCTTCAATGCTAAAGTCAAGGCCTTCAGGGCTCAGTTCAGAGGAGTCTCTGACATTCCATTCTTCCTCTTCAGGCTAATGAAACTATGCGCATAAACACAACTGGCTTTTCGGACTGACCCCTTTTTGTGCATCGTCGCACTCTTTGAGGATCGTACTGGGGGTAAGCCCAGAATCAGAAGTTTCTACCGTCTGCGGAATGGATGGATGATCCATATCGGTATCACTCTTTATGACTGCCAGACTGCTGGCACTAAGACATAAAGAAAGCGTGGAACCATTGTTGCCCGTCCCACTAACTGAGGCTCTCGCATTGCCTTTGGAATTGAACAGACAACGTCAGAGCCCACGCCGATATGAATATAATTACCCCTCAACCGACAGGCAAAGAAATGCCTATCATGGCAAAGGGGATGCATATAAACACATCCCTGAGCATCTACCGTTGCTAGGTCCAAGATTCCAAATTTGAATTTGCGAGATTCAGTTAGCCTTGAACTAAGCGTCGTGTAAACGCTTCCATCATGTCTGAAAACCCGCTACCCACCCATCCGCTTCAGGGAATTGTGGCGCCCTTCTGCATCGGCGTAGGCTATCACCAATCTTCAGCGGTCATGAACACGTTCAAATTTGCTTCCGCATCAGTGCTTACGGGAATTCGGTTGCAAAGGTACGAAAAATTTTCATATAACCTATTTTTATTATTAAAAAATATTTCAGTTAGGGCCAAAAAAGCCTGCCAAATTCGATTTTCTCTCTTAAAGTATTGTTATTTCAATTTGTTTTCGTACCTTTGTAGCCCAAAGGGAAAAAACGTAAAAAGATTATAGATCCAATGAAACAATTCAGACTGGTAGACAATGTCCTGGGCTGGCTGTCGTTCCTGATAGCAGCCTTCGTCTATTGCTCTACGATTGAGCCGACAGCCTCGTTCTGGGACTGCCCGGAGTTCATTACCACTGGTTACAAACTGGAAATCGGACACCCCCCCGGGGCTCCGTTCTTCATGCTGACGGCCAACCTCTTCTCGCAGTTTACCAGCGACCCCACGCAGGTGGCAAGGATGGTGAACATGATGAGTGCGCTGCTGTCGGCTACGTGTATCTTGTTCCTCTTCTGGAGCATCACGCACCTGACAAGGCGACTGCTGATCAGTGAAGAGTTAAGAGTGAAAAGTGAAAAGTTTCCTATCTCCAAACTGATCGCCATTGAGGCTTCGGGTCTCGTGGGCGCACTAATTTACACGTTCAGCGACACGTTCTGGTTCTCCGCTGTCGAGGGTGAGGTCTATGCTTATTCGTCGGCCTTTACCGCCGTGGTGTTCTGGCTCATCCTGAAATGGGAGGATGTGGCCGACGAGCCTCACAGCGACCGCTGGCTGGTGCTGATCATGTATATGACCGGCCTCTCCATCGGCGTGCACCTGCTGAACCTGCTCTGCGTGCCTGCCATCGTGCTGGTGTACTACTATCGCCGCTTCCCCGATGCCAACCTGAAGGGCTCGCTCATCGCTCTGGGCATCTCCATCGTGATCCTGGCCGCCGTGCTCTATGGCGTAGTGCCCGGCATCATCACCGTGGGCGGATGGTTTGAACTGTTCTTCGTGAATACCCTCGGCATGCCGTTCAATACGGGTGAGATCATCTATATCATCCTGCTCATCGCCTGCGTGATCTGGGCCGTCTATGAGACGCAGACCCAGAAGCATAGCGTGACCGTGCAGAACATCGCCTTCCTGCTCTCCGTGGGCATGCTCGGCATACCGTTCTACGGCTATGGCTGGTCGGCCTTCATCATCGGTATCATCGTGCTCATCGCCCTCTGGTTCGTGGTAAGTTACACCCGCGACAAGAAGCCGCTGATCTCTGCCCGCGTCAAGAACACGATGCTGCTCTGCATGCTGATGCTGATGATCGGCTACTCTTCGTATGCCCTCATCGTGATCCGCTCATCGGCCAATCCGCCGATGGACCAGAATTCGCCAGAGGACATCTTCACCCTGGGCGACTACCTGGGACGTGACCAGTATGGCTATCGTCCGCTGCTCTACGGACAGGCCTATACTTCGCAGATCGCCCTGGAGAGTGACGGACAGTACTGCCGACCCGTGATGTCGAAGGGCAAACCCGTCTGGCAGCGCAAGGAGAAGGCTTCTGCCGACGAGAAAGACTCCTACTTCGTGGTCCGCACGAAGGATGAATACAAGTATGCCCAGAACATGCTCTTCCCACGCATGTACGACAGTGGCCACGCCGCTGCCTACGAGTCGTGGATGGGGGGTGTCGACGGCAATGAGGTGCCTTACGACCGCTGCGGTGAACCGATGACGGTGAAGGTGCCCACACAACTGGAGAACATCCGCTTCTTCCTCTCCTACCAGTGCAACTTCATGTACTGGCGCTACTTCATGTGGAACTTCGCGGGTCGTCAGAATGACATACAGGGTAACGGTGAACTGGAGCACGGCAACTGGATCTCGGGCATCCCCTTCATCGACAACCTGCGCCTTGGCGACCAGAGCCTGCTGCCTGACGAACTGAAGGAGAACAAGGGGCACAACGTGTTCTACTGTCTGCCGCTCATCCTCGGACTGATCGGTCTGTTCTGGCAGGCGTGGTATACGAGAAAGTGGAAAGCGGAGAGTGGAGAGTGGAGAGAGGATCCCATCGGCATCCGCCAGTTCTGGGTGGTGTTCTTCCTGTTCTTCATGACCGGTCTGGCCATCGTGGTCTATCTGAACCAGACGCCTATGCAGCCGCGTGAGCGCGACTATGCCTACGCAGGCTCATTCTATGCCTTCGCCATCTGGTGCGGTATGGGCGTGGCCGCCATCATCGACTTTTTAAGTGAAAAGTTAAAAGTGAAAAGTGAAAAGTCGAAACTCATCCTAACGACCCTCATATCCCTAATCACCCTACTCATCCCTATCCAAATGGCCTCCCAGACCTGGGACGACCACGACCGCTCGGGACGCTACTGCTGCCGAGACTTCGGACAGAACTACCTGATGACGCTCCAGGAAGAGGGGGCCCCGATTATCTATACCAACGGTGACAACGACACCTTCCCGCTCTGGTACAACCAGGATACAGAGGGTGTGCGCACCGATGCCCGCGTCTGCAACCTCTCGTATCTGCAGACCGACTGGTACATCGACCAGATGCGCCGTCCGGCCTACGACTCGCCGAGCGTGCCCATCACGTGGAGCCGACTGGAGTACTGCGCAGGCACCAACGAATACGTACAGGTAGACCCGTCGCTCAAGGAGCAGGTCCTCCAACTCTATCAGGACGAGCCCGAGGCTGCCCGCAAGCAGTTCGGTGACGAGCCTTTCGAACTGAAGAATATCCTGAAGAACTGGGTGCGCGCCAAGCATAAGGACTTCCACGTGATCCCCACGGACACCGTCTATGTGACCATCGACAAGGAGGCCGTCCGCAAGAGCGGCATGATGATGGCCGCCGACAGCATCCCCGACCGCATGGTGATCTCGCTGAAGGGCAAGAGCGCCCTCTATAAGGGTGACCTGATGATCCTGGAGATGATCGCCCAGTGCAACTGGACTCGTCCGATCTACGTGGCCATGACCGTCGGTGCGGAGAATTACATGAACCTGGGCGAGCACTTCGTGCAGGAGGGCCTGGCCAACCGCATCACACCGTTCCGTACGCACTATACCGACAGCAGGGGCAGTCTGGTGCCCATGGAGGGCGTGAAGAACTTCGACACCGAGAAGGTGTTCGACAACGTGATGCACAAGTTCAAGTTCGGTGGCATCGACAAGCCGGGGGTCTACCTGGACGAGACCGTCACCCGCATGTGCTTCACACACCGTCGTCTGCTGTCGCAACTCGCCATGAACCTGGTTCAGGAGGGTGACACCGTCAGGGCTAAACAGGTGCTCGACAAGGCAGAGAAGGAGATTCCCAGTTATAACGTACGCCACGACTACCAGAGCGGATCGCTCGACCTCGTAAGGGCCTATGCCCTGACTGGTCAGGACAAGAAGGCCCAGGGACTGCTCGACGAACTCTGGAACAAGTCGTGCCAGTACCTCCAGTACTACTGCTCACTCGACGGCATGAGGTTCTCCGGTTCTGAACGTGACTGCATGCTACACATTTACATCATGCAGCAGATGCTCGACGTGCAGGACATCCTCTCTACGGAGCAGGCCGACAAGAAGGAGAAGCAACTGGAAGGCTATATGCGACTCTACCAATCGAAAGGAGGAGCGTGGGAGTGAGAAGTGAGAAGTGAGAAGTGAAGAGTGAAAAGTGAAGAGTGAAAAGTGAAGAGTGAATAGATGTTCATAGAGCAGCCCGCCATTTATCTCCGCTGGCTCTATCCGAAAGCCTATTGGAGAATGGACCATCATGAGAAGGCCGTCTACCTGACCTTCGATGACGGGCCCATCCCCGAGGCTACACCCTTCATCCTCGACACGCTCCGACAGTTTGACGCGAAGGCAACTTTCTTCATGGTGGGTGACAACGTGCGCAAGCATCCCGAACTCTATGAGCGTATCGTGGCTGAGGGTCATCAGGTGGGTAATCACACCCACAACCACATCCAGGGCCTCAGCCATACCATCAAGGAGTACAGTTACAACGTGGAGAAGGCCAA
>JAFUAK010000242.1 GCA_017460765.1 Prevotella sp.
TACTGTCGAGGAGAGTATCAACCATCATTCGCAGTTCCTGATGGGCAACCGCTATGCAGCTTGTCGCCGGTGTGCGGAGGATGACTATCGCGGATGGGCCAACGGCCTGCAGGCGGCTGGCTATGCCACCAATCGCAACTATGCCAACATGCTGATAGCAGACATCGAGACGTATGGTCTGAGCAAGTACGACCAACAGGCGAAGACCTTGCCACGAGTAGCAGAGCAGCAGACGATGACGATGCCGTCACCGACAAGTCAGGGCTATTCCTTTCCTCTCGCAGGGGAGAACATGGTCATGTCCGATGGCTTCGGCCTTTCGCCTACCAGCTACAGGAACCATGCACATAACGGCATTGACCTACGGGCGAAGTATGAGGATGTACTGGCCACGGAGAATCAGGGCCGTGTTGTAACCGTCGGAAGCGACAAGACCAGTGGCAACTATGCCGTGGTGGAGTACGATCGTGCTGATGGCGCGAAATGGCGGGTGTCCTTCTGTCATCTGGATAGTGTGGCCGTGAAACAGGGCGATGTGGTGAATGCCGGGCAAAAGCTTGGCGTATCAGGGAATACAGGCAACAGTACTGGCCCTCACTTGCATCTGACGGTAAAGCATCAGGCTGCAGGAACCACGGAGATGAAGACTGTTGACCCGCTGAACTATCTCGCAGAGATTGCCGTCCGTGGTAATCTGACTGCGACGGTACTGAAGAAAGGAACCAACGCTGACCTGCTGGCCAGTCGGAAGAGTGGGGTAGATACATCCCCTACTCAGGCAGACAGGCTAATGGCCCAGACACAGCTTACTCCCCAACAGCAACAAAATGCCCAGGCTGGCGCACAGCTCACCCAACAGACGGGCAGCAATGATCCTAATACGCTGTTGGCTTATCTGATGGGACAGAACCAGGCGAATGAGAGTGCCTACCAGCAAAGCGGTGATCTCTTTACCAGCCTGATATCCGGCCTGTTCACCTCTGCCATTGGCATGGCTGTCTTGCTCGACCATACAGGAAATGACGAAACAGCCAGTGAACAGGCGAGAGCCGTTCAGCAGCAGGAACAGACGGAACAGCAAAAGGCTGCCACCCTGATCAGACGTCAGCGCGAGTCCATCGACCCCGTTGTGGCGCGCGAGACTTCCATGATGAACTTCGATGCGGAGTACCCGGAAGAGCAGCGGAATACAGGCCAGCGTCTGGCATAATAGAGAATACTAATAATACAAATAAAGTGAGTTATGGAAAAAGAAAAAGCTATTGAAGAGATTTGTGAGCATACGAATGAGTTTCAGAATGCTCTCCTTTCGGCACTGGATGTGTTGGAGGATGAAAGTGAGAAGTGTGTGTTTAGTGAAAAGAACAGGTTGAATCATGCCACCCTAATAAGGTTGCTACACTTGCTAAACCATATTAGCATAGTGCAGGAAAAGGAGTTGGACGATTTACCTTTTTAGAATGTGTTTTTAAAAGTTTATAGTTATGATTAAGATTGAAGAATTGAAAGTCTGCGCAACCATCAATCACGCAGCAAGTGTGAAGAAGGACAAGAAGGGCGCAAGCTATCTTTCTTGTGGTGTTGTACTGCCTATCACTGGCAAGAACGGTGAGACGAAAGAGCTCTTCATTAATGTGATGATGGCTCCAAGCAAGGGTAACGTGTCTGAACTGACCGTTGGCCGTCGTGTGAACCTCGCCGGTGAGATGAGCATCCAGAAGCATAACGGTAAGACGTGCTGCTATCTGCGTCCTGAGAGTATTGAACTGACCAACGATGGCACTGATGCTATCGAGGGCATCCTCTCCTTCCGTGGTAAACTCGGCAAGAAGGACGTAGAGCTGAAGGAGGACAAGAACGGTAAGATCTTCCTTGTCTTTAGCGCTTTCTCCGTCGATAAGACCAAGGATGTGGCAGAGTTCACCTGGGTCAACTTCCTCTATTTCGACCCGCAGAACGAGGATTTTCTGAAGCCCGGCACCTATATCGATGCGAAGGGACCTGTGCAGTTCGGTGTCTATAACGATGCCATTACCATCGACTGCAGAGTCACCGAAGTCAAGCCTTGGACGCTGGAAAAGAAGTGACCCATCTAAAAAGAGCCGTGCGACCTATCTCAGGCAGCACGGCTCTAAAAAAATGGATTTTAAAATGACCAAAGTTCTATCGAAAAAGGGAATAATTATACTTTCAGTTGGCTCAACTGAGCCTTGGCAGCATTCATCGACTGTGTACGCTTCTGCTCGTCCAGGATCTCTTCGGTATA
>JAFUAK010000243.1 GCA_017460765.1 Prevotella sp.
TGGAGTGCGACTTCGCCACTCCCTCAACCCCAAGCCGCTGTGCCACATGCACCAGCGTCTCCTTGTTGACAATGTCTAGGTTACTCCGATAGCTGTTGCCGGTACGGATATATCCCTTCCCATGCGTTAACGTATATAACCGAGTCATTGTTGCTGAACTTAGAAGTAAGAACTAAGAGCTAAGAAGGATATGGTATTTAAACCTAATTTCCTTGCATAATTCAAATTTTCTTTGTATATTTGCCTCGCACAAGTGAGTCGCGCCGTCATTGTAGATGGAAGAATCTTGACATCATTGGAAATGCTCTTCTGAAGCCCTTATTCCCTCAACTCTCACAAAAGTTGAAATTGTTCTTGCGTCCCTTCGGTAGCAAGCGGCAAAGCCGAGCGGTGGGAGAATCGCCATCCGACGAAAAACCCATCTGATTTTCAATTGGATAGAAGAATTGTATAAGATATGGCTAAACATTACTTTACCCTCTCCACAAACTTCACTTTCTTCATGAATCCCCCAACCATATTCCTGATGGTCAGCCATACAGAAATGAATGGATTCAGATTCTCCACCGTGTGGAACACCTCATACCGCCACCTCACCTTGTCGAACATCGGCAGGGGACTCAGCAGCCTGTGCTTCACGCGCAGCGACGCCAGGCACTCCGGCAGCAAGTAGCAGTCAGCCCACTCGCTCACCTTCATCCACAGCGCGTAGTCGTTGTGATTACAAATATTCCTCACCTGGAAGCGCCCCAGTTTCTCCGCATCGTACATCACCGTCAGATAGCCCATCCAACAGCACTTCGTCAGGTCTCTGTGCGTCACGCGCTCCAGACCGCCCATCATGTCGCCCCGGCTCCTCGACTCCATGTCGATATAGCGGTACTTCGTGTAGGAAAAGTCATAGCCCCTCTCCTCCATGAAGGCCACCTGCCGCTCCAGTTTCTCAGGTTCCCACAGGTCACCCACGTTCAGGAAGGCCACCCATCGTCCACGGGCATCCCTCAGAGCCGAGTTCATCGAGGCTGCCGAACCCTTCGACTGCACGTTCTGCGACACCCTGATCCTGCGGTCGCGCACATAGTCCATCATCAGCGAGATCGTGTCGTCCTTCGAGGAGTCATCCATGAAGATGAGTTCCCAGTTCCGGTATGTCTGCGCCAGCACGCTCTCCACGCTCTCCCTCACATACCGTTCCTTGTTGTACGACAGCATGATGATGCTTACCAGATCATTTGTCATAGGATGCTATCCTTTATTTATTGTCAATCTGGATGGAATAACTCTAACAGAGCCTCATCCAACGTGTTCCGCTGCCTGTCATCAGCCTCTTTGTACAACTGACGGAATGAGCGAATGTAGTGATTGACATTGGTGGACTTTCCAGTTCAGACGCCACCGTAGACACGCTTGCTGGCCTTCATGTCGAAAGCCAGGAGGTCTGTTGCATAGCACATTTCTGTGCGTACGCGGTGCAGGACATTTCCGAAATCCTGCAGGTTCTGAACCTTTTTCATTGTTGTAAAAATTTAAAATATATTAATCAAATAGCCTAAAGGCTTAAAATATTCGAAATCATCAGTGACGGGTACCACCTTTAGCCGGTACTGGTCACCCGAGAAATATACCGAAATTTGCTACGTGGGAAGTTCCCACAAGCAAACAAACGTATAACTCTTTAAACTTACCAATTATGTCATCACAGAATGATCCGACTCTGACTCCCGAGGAGACGCTCGATGCGAGTCGTGTGACGCCCAAGACGCCACTGCCGCCGATGGAACACCTGTTCCTGATGTACGGCAAGCCCTGTTTCTACCGGGGTGAACTGACAGCCAACTGCGGCAAGGCAAAGAGCGGCAAGACGCTCTTCCTGAGTATCCTCATGGCCTGTACGATGCGGGAGCAGCCCGAGCCTGACGAGAATGGCAACGTGAGTCTGGCCAAGGTCCTGGCACTGGAGCGTGCTTCAGGCAATGCCATTAAGGTGCTATGGATCGACACCGAACAGAGCAAGCAGTCCACGCAGGATATTGAGATCAACCGTATCATGCCCCTTGCTGGCTTGAACGACATCAGCGACAATCAGTTCTATGCCTACAACCTGCGTGGGCTGGGCTATGAAATACGACGCAAACTCGTAGAGATGGCCGTCATGAAGGTGGAGCCTGACCTCGTGATTATCGACGGCATCAAGGATCTGGTGCCCGACATCAACGATGCTGTGCAGGCAACCCTGCTCATGGAGCAACTGATGTCCATTGCTCAGAATGGCAATTGCTGCATCGTGAACGTGCTGCACCAGAACAAGAGCGATGCCGACAACAAGATGCGCGGCTCGATCGGTACGGAACTGACCAATAAGGCCTTCGAGGTGTTCCAGTGCGAGTATATCGAGGAGAGCGACATCTTTAAGGTGAAGCATGCCATGAGCCGGAAACATCGCATCCGCAAGAAGATGTACTACTGTCTGGATGACGACGGCCTGCCCCAGGAGTGCGACGCACCTGATCTGCAGCCTCGCGGCGAGGGCGGCCGATGGATCAGCAAGCCCAAGCAGACAGTAACGCCCGAGACGAAGTGGGATGCATTCAACCCGAAGTATATCATCCATACCGACGGGAAAGACACCTACGAGTGGGATCTGCATACCCTCTTCGAGGATGCCTTCGAGGGCAAGGATTCACGTCCCTTCGGCCATGTGATGGCAGCAGCCCTGCGACTGAGCCATATTGCCGACCCTAAACTCTACTACACGCTGGTGGATCAGGCTGAACAGAAGAAGATCATCCGCTCGGTGAAGCACCCCATGAGCGGCGACGCCTATCTGGAATTCCTGATTGACAATCTCCCTTTTTAATTCTAAATTTATTTAATTATTTGCCCCCCTTAAAGGGGCAAATAAATTTAAAAGTTAAATATTTATTAATTTATAATTAATTACGCGTAGGTGGAAAAAATCCCTCTCGACCGACTCGGTCTTCTGCGACGCCGTGGTGGCGAACCACTTCCTCACTCAGGCCCAGATGGAGCACGCCGCCGGGCGCTATCGTCTGGGAGCCTCCAGGAGCCGAGGCGTCATCTTCTGGCAGATCGACCAGTGGGAACGGATTCACGACGGGAAGATCATGTACTACCAGCCCGACTGTCACCGCGACAAGAACCACAAGCCCACCTGGGTCAGTTACTTCCTCCAGCAGCGCTACCAGTGGCCCGATCATCCCCGCGCCTCCCATTGCCTCTTCGGCCTGCATCTATTGAGGGCGGAGGGCAATGATAAGAGCATCGCCATAGTGGAATCCGAGAAAACGGCACTGGTCCTGTCCGAGATCTATCCCCAGTATTTGTGGCTCGCCACGGGAGGCCTTGGTGAAGTACAGGCCGAGAAGTTCCGTCCTCTCCAAGAGCGTGACATCACCCTCTTCCCGGATACTGACCCCGACGGCACTGCTTTCAAGCGCTGGAGCAACGCCACTGTCGAAGTGCATCGTCAACTCTGGTGGGAGGACTGCCCTCCCCTCCGTGTCTCCCGTCTCCTGGAAGACCGCGCCTCTCCAGATCAGAAGCAGCGAAAGATCGATCTCCTCGACTATTACTTTGAGTGCGTCAAACCCAAAGAAATTTGACGCCAAACCCCGAGAATGACTACGTCAAACCCTAAAACCCAAGATTATGTCCTCAAAAACCTATTTCAAGCACGAACTGGCCGAACTGGCCCATGTGTCCTATTCCACATTCTACCGCTTCCTGGCATCCCATCGCGAGCAACTGGCCCGGCTCGGAGTCAGCCCCAAGTCGCAGACCCTCCGTGGGAAGGCCCTGGACTATGTCTGCAGCGAATATGACATCGACCTGCCCGACGAGAAGCCGGAAGAGCCCAGGAAACACATCAAGTTCCGCTAATGTCCGTCACTGACGGTCAGTGTTCGTCCATGTTCGTCAGCGCCCTCTCAGAATGTTGTACCTTTGCATCAGAGAAAGCCAGTCGCGCGGCAGCCAACTCTTAACACTTCATTTTTTAACTCTAAACTCTCAATTATGCCCGTACTCGTAAAAGTATCCCAGAACACGATCAAGAATTCCAAGGCCTTCGGCAAGTGGTTCGGTCACGTGGTAGCCACGAAGACGATGACGTATCAGGAACTCTGCAAGCACATGTCCGAGCACAACTCGGTCTATGGTGAGGATGTCTGTCTCGGCGTCGCCAACAAGTTGCAGTCCTGTATGCTCGAACAACTGCTGGAAGGCAAGAAGGTGCAGTTCGGTGACCTCGGCACGTTCTACCTTGCCACCACCGGCACAGGCACTGCCAAGGAGGAGGACTACAACCTCGGTGTCAACATCAACGGCCTCTATCTCCGTTTCGCTCCCAGCCGTTTCGACGTGAACGACCTCACCTCGAAGACGCTGAAGAAGAAGGCCACCCTGATGAACGTCAAGGACCTCATGGAGTCTTCTTCCAAGAAGAAGGACGCTGCCGAAGAGCCTGCCACCGGCGGCTCCGGCGACACCACCGGCGGTGAGTCGACCCAGCCCAGCGGCGATGACACGCCCGGCGCAGACAACACCGGCGATTAAGCCTCAACCCGAGGGGACCCTCATGGGAGTCCCCCTCATTTTAACTAACTTATTATCAACTTTATGAAAATCAAATGGAACACGATCAAGCAGATCCTGAAAATTTCTGCCACGATCATCACGACCATTTTCGGTACGTATGCCATTCAGGCCTGTTCACCTAACTGGTTCTAATCATGAGAAGAATTGACCTGATTATTATTCATTGCTCCGCAACGAAAGTCTCTCAGGACTTCACCGTCAAAAAACTCAAGGCCTGCCACAAAGGCCGCGGTTTTAAGACCATCGGCTACCACTATTACATCACAAAGGATGGCCAACTCCATCAGTGCCGTCCCGAGGAAATGGTAGGTGCACATGTCCGTCGCTACAACGCCCACTCCATTGGCATCTGCTACGAAGGCGGTCTGGACGAGAACGGCGAAGCCTGCGACACGCGAACTCCTGCTCAGAAGCAGTCTCTCCTGGCACTCCTTCGCTCCCTGAAGTACGACTATCCCGATGCCGAGATCCTGGGTCACTGCGACCTGCCCTGGGTCACCAAGGAGTGTCCTTGCTTCGATGTGAAGTCTGAGTATTCGAATCTCAAGCCCCTCGTGCTTGAGCAGTAAAAAACTCTTTCGATTCCTTATTATTATTCCGTTTCACCTCAGTCCGTCGTGACGACGCACTGAGGTTTTTCATTCATTGACTACTACCTCATCCTCTACCGTGGAATACACACCACGTCGGATGCTTTTTAGCACCTCAATACGGCTAACAAAATTAGCTATTGCAGAAAATGTAATCATGCTATAGGAGCATCATCAAGGTGCTTATCAACTTCTGCCAGATGCTGAAGAGCTTTTTTCATCTCCTCGTTCTTTGGCATCTTTATACAAAAGTTCACGATATCACTATTCAGTTCATACAGAGCAGAATAGTTCATGCCCAGCCTCTTGGTTTCCTCGCTTAGCCCCATCGTCTTGGGTTGTTTCCGACAGGCATCATACAATTGTTTGACAGTCTGTATCAAGATAACAAACTGCCCTCCAAACATCTTATAATCCTCTTCGGTAATAGTGCGCCAGTCATCATAGATAAACTCATAGAGACTGTCCAATTCACGGTTCAGTCTAACCAACTGAGTCACATGATATCTATTGGGAGTAGCCACATAAAGACGATGGCTATAGCTCCTTTTGCTCAACCTCTCAACCCTATTTGTAATTACTGTTGTCTGACACATATCTCTTTCCTTTCTTCTCCTAATCCGCTGCAAAGATACACTTTTTATTTCAGATATCAGCAAAATCAATGCCAAAATCAAGAATATCAGCATCATTTGGAGCAAATATCGGTAAGCGTCCAAAAATAGGTAAAACCCTTTTTAGGGCGGGCATTCTGAGAAGCCCGCCATTTTTGGATTTCTTTAAAATTTAACTTATTTTATTATGCGCATGGAGCAAAAGCAAGCCTAACTAGGTTGCCAAAGTCCCTTCGTCCCCTATTCCACTCCCGTACATAGTCCACGAAGAAGTCTCGGAAGTTGCGACACTTCTGCATGCATGTCGAGATAAACGTATTGTATATACCGGAATTCCTCGCGCCTTTGGGACTACAGAAGAATAATCCGTTGTACTAAAATTACACATCGTACATATCGAAGTGAGTCTTAAGAAAGGTAATGATTATACTACCTAAATAAGAGTTGGATGCTTACGGTTTATCTCTGGGGGGATTAACCGAAGATGAGATTGCTTATGTTTTATTGATGTTATCCAAAGAGAACCTAGTCACCTTGCAGCGCATTGTTTCTAGTCCCAAGAACTTTGCCAGCACAGATCTGTGCATACCCTCGGCGATGAAATAACTATCTTCAAATTTGTAAAGATGAATAGGCGACTCTCCCGAATTTTCACGTATTATATCCTCCGTTACCTTTTGAGGATCCGTGCTTTTCCACCTGTCACCCACAGCATAAAGCAGGTTACGCTTTGGAATTATTTCATGTTTTGAGCGTGGCAGGCATCTACTATCGTAACCGTGTCGCCATCAATTGTGTATGCGAAATACCACTTGTCCGTGTTCGCCATATTGTAGCCAGCCCAACGTGCTATAGTTGGCTTGCGTCTTAGAAGGGTTCGCTCTATCTGAAACATGGCATCGATGGCATCATCGATGTTTTTGTGCATCAACCACTTAGAATAAGTATGCCTATATTTCTTGGCAACGTTATTGTAGAAAGAGCGTATCTTAAGCCGCGCTAGAGGTTTAATCTTGTATTTATACTCAATCATGGCTCTGCATACACCTCCTCTATCATTCTGTGAAGATCTGCACGGAAAGTTTCAAGATCAATTGCCTCTCCGTCATCGTCCACAATCTCCGATGGGAAAAGCGCCAATTCAGGATCCTGCTCTATAGTATGCCACGGATCTTCCTGTGTCATATTTTGGTTTCTCCGCAACTGCTGGAGATGCATATCAACCAGTTTCTGCACCCAAAGACGGATAGCAGGAGTATTATCAAGTTCAGGCATAAGATCCTGAAGTACCTTCTCATTTATATCTACTGTCACTGTACACATAATTGCAATCTTTTTATTTCTATGGTCAAAAGTTTTGATCTTAGAGTTGTTGGCTCTTCCTTGGTTAGTTCAATCACATCAGGATCAGGAGAGGCCGAGGAGGGGTTTGAGGTCGTCCTCCTTATATAATATATAGGCGGTGGTGCCGAGGAAGGCGAGGAAGAGGAAGATGAGACACATCTGGGCACGCTTGGGACCTGCCTTGAGGACAGGGACCGTGGCGCTCTGGAAGGTGGTGAAGGCAGGGGTCTCCTGCTGCACCTTCATCTCGGCCTGCTGGAGTTGGGCCACCACCTGCTGGTAGATCTGCTGCTGCATGTTCATCTCGTTCTGGAGGTCAGACTGCCTGGTCTGGGCGGACTGGGAACTGACATCGCGGTGGGAGTCGGAGAAGGCGGCATACTTGTTGCGGGCCTGCTCGTACCTGGCCTTGGCCTCGCCATAGAGTTTTTTGTTGTACTCCAGGTCGACACGGGCCTTCGACGTGCGATAGTCCGTGATGAATTTCTGGAGGCGCGTCTTCACTGAGTCGGCCAGGGTCGCACAGATGAGGGGATCCTGGTCGGTGACGTTGATGGTGATGACGAAGGTCTTCTTGTCGACATCGCAGACCACGTTCTTGTTGATGGCCTTGACGATGTCGGTCTGCTCCTTGGTGAGTTGGAAGGGATCGACCTTTTCCCCCTCGACTGGCTCGGGGGCCGATGAGAAGAGTCCGAAGAAGGCTTTCATGCCCTTGCTCCACCAGGGGGTCTTCTGCTCGTTCATCAGGTAGTCATAGTAGGTGATGGTCTTGTTGTCGTCCTTGCGCGTCACCTTGACCGGGAACAGAGAGGTCTTGAAATCGACCGAGTTCATCAGGTCGGGATACAGCATGGGGGTGATGGCGTCGGCACCTGCCTGGGCGCCGCCCAGATTCACACCGAAACTGGAGGCCAGGGAGGCCAGGCTACCGCCGGACTTGGCACTTGCGCCCAACTCAGGGGCCAACTTCACCGTGCACTGGTAGAAGTTGGGCAGGCTCAGTGCATAGATGGCAGCGAGGACAAAGGCCAGGGGCAGGACCTTGTAGTACAGGGTCTTGTGGCGGAGCAGATCCTTGAAGATCTTGCCAAAGTCGATGGAGGATTCCTCCTCCATCACTTCCTGATTATATTTATTATCTTCCATTACTTTAACATATTTGCAATTGAGACGAACATGGTGGCGAGGGAGGCAGACGAGGTGCCGATGGAGAGCCACTGCTGCAGGTCGGAGTTGTCCTTCGGACCCTTGGAGGGAACGACAATCTCGCAGCCCGGCTCGATGTCACCCTTCGAGGCCTTGGCGATCGTACCGTTCTGATAGAGGATATAGGTGTGACTCTTGCGGGCACGCTTGGCATAGCCACCTGCCTGCTCGATGTAGTACTTGTAACTCTTCTTTTCCTTCAGGGCCACGGTGTTGGGCTTCAGCACGTCGCCGGAGATCTTCACCGTACGATTGATGCGAGGAATCACCAACTCGTCGCCATCCTGGAGTTCGACATCCTCGTCGCAGCCGGGATTGGCCAGGGCCTCGTCGAGATGGATACCGACGCTGTAGGTGGTCTCCAGAGAGAGTTGCTCCATGCTCAGGGAGTCCTTGGAGTCGGCGGAAGCGCTGCTCTGCCTGGCCATCTTGATGAGTTCATCGCGGCGGGCCAACTCGTCTTCATTCATGTGACGGATCAGTCGGGCGCCACGTACGTAGGCTCCGGGGATGACACCACCGGCAGCCTTCACCACGTCGGAGAGACGTTGGTTCTTCTGCTCCAGGGTGTAACTGCCCTCGAAGGCTATCTCACCCGATACGCGGACCTTGAAGGGCTCGACAGAGACAGGGCTGCGACGCACCGACACCACATCGTAGGGCTGGAGCGTGAAACTGCGGTCGCCATCGAACTCAAAGCCGGGCTTGATGGAGAAACTGAAGGTCTTGGCTATCTCCATCGTGGAGGTGGTGGCCTCAGGATCGATCATGCGGCGGGCCACATCGACCTTCACCGTGGAGGCATTTTCCGTCAGACCGCCTGCCTGCAGGATGAGGTCCTCGACGGTCATCTTCTCAGCGTACTCGTAAGTGCCGGGGAAGATCACCTCACCGTCGATGGTCAGGATGCGGAGGTTCTGGTGCTCTGCCAGCGTGGGGACGAAGAGGATGTCCTCGTTCTCCAGGGGCACATCGGCGGCCATGCCTTCCATGATGCCCTTCAGGTCGACTGACATGACTTCCTGGGTGCGGTTGGGCTTCATGCGACGGATCACTGCACGGGAGAGCATGGCCTCCTCGGTGAGTCCATCGGCTGCCTCGACCAGACTGCGCACGCTGTTGACCTTCTCGCCCAGGTTATACATGCCGGGACGGAAGACGGCGCCCTTGACCTCGACCATGTTCTCGAAACGGTCGATGATGGAGTCGACATTCACAGAGTCGCCGTCGAACATCTTGAACTCGGGGAGGTCGAACTCCTCGACATTGAAGACTGACTTCATGCGGCCGTTCTTGCGAAGGACACGCAGCGACTTCTTATAGGCATCGTTGGCAAAGCCCCCGCTGTATTTCAGCAGGGTGGCCAGGCTCTCATTCTTACGTAACTCGTAGGCCATGGGGCGCTTCACACGACCCGTGATGTCGACGATGCTCTCATAGGGGCCTACCTGGATGACATCGTTGTCCTGGAGGCGCACATTGCCTGCCAGACGGCCATTGAGGATGAACTCGTAGACGTCGACCACGGAGATCTGACGACCCTGACGGTAGACCTTGATGCTGCGCAGGGTTCCCAGATCGCTGATGCCGCCTGCCATGTAGAGGGCATGGAAGACGGTGGCAAAGGCAGAGAGGGTATAGGTGCCCGGGGCCCTGACCTCGCCCATCACATTGACCAGGATGGTGCGCGTCTGACCGACCGTCACACGGATATCGGAACTCTCATAGTAGGTGCCCAGATGGCTGCGCACCTTCGACTGGGCGGCTGACACTGAGAGGCCTGCCACATGGACGGGACCATAGTCGGGCACATTGACGTCGCCATCGGGAGAGACCGTCAACTGCTCACTCTTCTGGGTGTCGCCATAGACGTCGATGATCAACTGGTCGCCAGGGCCCAGCACATAGTTCTGGGGCGTGGCGATGTTCATCTGAGGCTCGAAGGTGAGGCTCTTGTTATTGAAAATATCACGGCCGAAAACCTTCTTACCCTGCTCCTGAGGCTTGCCGAAATACAGGGAGTTGGGACTCTGATAGTAGCCCATCATCGTGGGATCGTCACTATACATCCACTCGGTGGGGCGATTCATCATCATCTGCTGCTGGCGGGCGCTCATGCCCTCGGGGGTGTTGTCGACCTCCCGCAGGGCACCATTGTTCTGGCGCATGCGGTTCTGGGCATCACCAATGGCCCTGTCGGCAGTCTGGCCCATGCTCGTCTTCTCCAACTGACTGGCATACTTCTGGCGCATCTGCTGGATCTGCTGGAGAGTGGCACCCTTCTGCAGGAGTTTGGTGGCGATGTCTGACTCGGAGGTGCCTTTCTTCTTCTCCTGCTGGACAAACTGGAGAATCTGGCTTTCAGTCATGCTCTGGGCAAGGGCCGTCGTGGCCATACCCAAAGTCATGAGGCATAACAAAAGGAATTTCTTCATGACTATAGTTCAATTAAATTTTCAAAAGCACATAAAATCCTTTCCTGACGTGAATGCATAAAATCGTGAGCACCAACACGTTAGTGAAATTTTAATATTTTTTAAAAATCAGAAAGAATGGGGACCAAGGGGAACCGGTTCCATTTTTCCGAGTGCAAAGGTACAACTTTTGGGGGATATAAACAAATAAAATAAGGGAAAAATACATTTAAATGAGGAAAATTTGCGCTTTTGAGATATTTTTCGTAATTTTGTCGCCCAAAAGAACATTCATGGAGACTTTAGCATACAATCAGCGGGATGAGAATGAGCAGTTATGGTTCGTGGTTGGTTCAAAGAACCACATGAAGGAACTGCAGATCAGGGACGAGGCCAGGCAACAAGGGCTGGAGGCCTTCGTGCCCGTGAAGTACTCGTATGAGACCAAGCGAGGGCAAAGACAGCGAAAACTGATTGCCGCCATCACAGGGTATGTGTTCGTGAAGGCCACGGTGAGAGAACTGGCCGCATTTTTTGAGAAATCTCATTACATCCTGTATCCCATGAAGTCGACCTTCTCAGACCGAGAGGACTTCCTGATCGTGCCCAACCACGACATGGAGAATTTCATCGCCGTGATCGAGAAGGCAGAGGAGCATATCACCTACTTCAAGCCTGACGAGATCTCGCTGCAGGCAGGGGACAAGATCCGCATCAAAGGCGGACTGTACGACGGGCGAGAGGGCATCATCATGCGGATCAAAGGCAAAAGGAACAAGCACCTGGTGGTGCAGATTCCGGGCGTGCTGATTGCTGCTGTTGAGTTAAAGCCAGAATTGGTTCATATCCCACCCACCACCCTCAGAGAGCGGGCATCGAAAAATGTTGACAAAGACAAGAAACTGGTGTATGAGACGGCACGCAGGATGCTGTTCGAGATTCCGGACAAGTACAAGCAGGAGGAGGAGTTCTACCTGCTGATGAATGAACTGAAACGCGGGGTGGAAAGGATCAGGACCTTCAAGGGCTACACAGCAGCGACAGAGACTGAACTGGCCCTGCCGATGTATATGGCTGCCGTGATACTGAACGATGGCATTCCTGAGGCAGAAACGCGCCTGAGAAATGCCATCGGCAGGCTGAAGGACTCCAGCAAACTGAAGAAGGAGGCGGAGGAGATGCTCCAGAGACTGGGCTCCGCCTGAACCCATCATTTTTTCTTATAATACTGCAGGGCCTCGGGCATCCATCCCTGGATCTGCTTGATGCGCGTGGCATCTGAGGGGTGGTCGCTCAGGAACTCTGCCGTCTGACTGGTGGAGGCTGCTGCCATACGCTGCCAGAAGGTGATGGCGGCCTGGGGATCATAGCCTGCCATGGCGGCGAAGATGAGTCCCATGTGATCGGCCTCACTCTCGTGGTTGCGGGAGTATTTCAGGTTGGCGAAGTTGAGTCCCTGGGAGGCTACTGCCTGTCCGACAGAGATGGCGGTGGCACCTACACCCAGCACCTGGGCCAGTGCGCCAAGTCCCTGGATACCATACTGTTGCTTCATCTGCGTGCTCATCTGCTCGGCAGAGTGACGTGCCACGGCATGGGCTATCTCATGACCGAGGACAATGGCCAGAGAGGCCTCGTCCTTCGTGACGGGGAGGATACCCTCGTAGACACAGATGAGTCCGCCGGGCATACACCAGGCATTGACCTGCTTGTCCTGCACGAGGTTGAACTGCCACTTGTAGTACTGGAGGTCGTTCTGCAGGCCTGCTGCCTTGAGGTAGGTGGTGACTGCATTGGCGAGGTTCTGCCCTACCCGCTTCACCATGGCCGTGTTCTGCTGGTTGGTGGAGAGTTTGGCGGTCTTCATGAACTCGCTGTACTGCTGGGTGGAGAGACTGAGGATCTCTCCGTCGCTGACCATCAGGGACTGCTGGCGGCCTGTGATGGGAACCGTATTGGTGGTTCCGCAACTGGTGAACAACAGCACTACTACTAAAGTTAGAAGTGAAAAGTGAAAGGTGAAAAGTGAAGAGTGATGAGTAAAAAGTTTCTTCATATCTGTCGTATTTTTGGTTTCTGAGTGCAAAGTAAGGTAAAATTTTCGAGATTTGCAAATTTTTGGATAAAAAAATAGAGTGCAGTCCTAAGGCTGCACTCTTTCTTGGTTTAAAATTCAGTTTCTTACTTGTTCAGACCACGGTTGTTGAGCGTGGTGTTCAGCAGCATGAGGTATGTACGCATCTGCTTCTCGTTCAGCACGTAGCGCATCCACTTCACGTCGTTGTCGATAGCACGGGCCAGAAGCACCTTGCGGTCGTTGTTGCTGTACTGTGCTGCGAACTTGAGTTCGGAAGCAAACGTGTGGTGAATGTCTGCCACGGCCTCTTTCTGGTCATCTGCCAGGTTCAGTGCGTCAGAGAGCTTATTCATATTGACGTTCAACTCGTAAGCCTCTACGTTGTTGACACTGTTTGCAGTCTCACCTTCAGCGAATGCAGTTGTCATACTCAGCATTGCCACTAATGTCAAAATCATCTTTTTCATCTTTTTACCCTTTCTTTTCTTTACTCGGAGCAGTGTGTTGGGCTGCTCTTACTTTTACTAATGTTATCCTTACTTTTTTAAGTCCTTTATGACTTTTGACGGTGCAAAGGTACGGTGATTTTTTGATTCCAAAAAGCATTTTGATGTTTTTGTGTGCGATAACAATGGTTTTATTGACCTGCGTCAAAGGTTTGACAAAGGTCAATCTTCCATCATCCCCAACCCCTTCTTCGTAAGAAGGGGCTTCAGACCACTCCCCAAACCCCTCGCCAATCTCTGGCAAGGGGCTTAACTGATTCCGGGCAGAGACCGCCCTCCATCAGAGTTTTGGTATGGCTCACAGAGCCTGTGCCCCTTCGGGGTGAGCCATGTCTCCCGCCGACTACGCTAAACGCTGGTCGGCTTTAGGGTATCCATTCCGATGATTAACGCTAGTCGGATTTAGGGCATACATTTCGATGATTAACGCTGGTCGGCTGTTATATAAGAAGGGGGAACCTGATAAAAACATTCCGCACGAGGAGGTCTTTAGAGCATGTCCTATTTTCGGAATCTTCTTCGATTCTTGTATCGCGTAGCGAGACAAGCAAATCGACATGAGATGCTGCCTGAGCGAAGCGAGTTCATCGAATGATTACGAAAATCGGACTTGCGGCCTCCGAGCACAGGACGTTTTTATCAGGCTCCCTCTTCTTTTTTTACTAATGAAAATTAGGGAAATTGGAAAAATATACGTATCTTTGCAGCGCGAAAGTAGGATATTATATAATAAGGTATATATGGAAGAGAAAAAGAACAGATTTCTGTCGGTGGTCTACCAGTTGTACTCCGTGAA
>JAFUAK010000244.1 GCA_017460765.1 Prevotella sp.
AGCAGAATAACACAAAAGGGACGGTTCTTTTTGTGTCATCAGATGCCTGACGGTTTCCACGACGGGGATGACGGGGATGACCGCCTTGGCCGTGTGGGCTGTCTCGTAGCAGTTACGGATCACCTCGATACTGGGGAAGGGGCGCACGCCGTCGTGCACACCCACCACGCCCTCGGCATCATCGGGCACGAGGGCGAGCCCGTTCTGCACGGAGTGGAAGCGGGTCTGTCCGCCATTAGCGAGTTGATACTCCACGTCGAAGTGGTACTGTTCGCAGAGCCCGTGCCAGTAGTCCTGTTGGGTCTCAGGGAGCACGAGGATAATCTGGAGATCAGCGGAATACTCGCGAAACCGCTCCAGCGTCCGCATCAGTACGGGTTTCCCGCCGATGGGCAGGAACTGCTTGGGAATATCGCTCCCCATGCGCAGGCCCTTTCCGCCTGCCACTATAATGATATAGTCCACTTTTACCTTTTTACTGTTTTACCTTTTTACCTTTCCATCAGGTGCTTGAAGCGCATGCCATCGGCGATCTGGTCGGAGGTCTTCTTGTCGACAAGTTGGGCGAGCAGTTCGTAGGCGTAGGGGAAAGCGGCGGCAGGTCCCTCACCTGTGGTGACATTACCATCGACGGTGACGAGGTCGCCTGTATAGGTGGCATTCTCCAGAGCACTCTCAAAGCCTGGGTAGCAGGTAGCCTTCTTGCCGTCGAGAATTCCCAGCGGGGCCAGGACTACGGCAGGAGCGGCACAGATGGCAGCCACCTTCTTGCCTGCGGCAAACTGCTCACAGACGGCCTTGCACACACCCTCGTGGTCATACAGGTTGCTGGCACCAGGCATACCGCCAGGCAGCATCAGCAGGTCGGCATCCGAGAAGTCACACACTTCGAAAGCCCTGTCGGCACAGATGCCCACACCGTGGGCCGACGTCACGATAGGCTCTTCCGTGGTGCTTACTGTGATTACTTCCACGCCGCCACGGCGCAGCACGTCGATGGGAATGAGGGCCTCGACATCCTCGAAGCCGTTAGCCAGAAATACATAAACTTTTGCCATAATCTTTTCTTTTTAGGGTTTCTGATTGCAAAGATACGAAATAATTCACAATTCACAATGCACAATTCACAATTATTTCGTAACTTTGCAACCAAAAGTCAACAATATGGAACAACGGAAACTGAGATTCGCCCTTTTCGGCAATATTTACCAGACCAAGAAGTCTGCCTCCATTCAGAAAGTGCTGTCCACCCTCGCCAGTTACGATGCCGAGTTGCTGGTGGATATGGAGTTCTACTACTTTCTGAAGGACAACCAGCGCATCGACGTGAATGCCTCAGGCACCTTTACGGACGATGACTTCGATGCCGACTTCGTCATCTCGATGGGTGGCGACGGCACCTTCCTGAAGGCTGCCAGCAGGGTGCGCGACAAGTGCATCCCCATTCTGGGCGTGAACATGGGACGTCTGGGTTTCCTCGCCGATATCAGTCCGAATGATATCGAACGCACGCTGGAGGCGCTCTATCATGATGACTTCGCCATCGAGTCGAGGGCCCTGATCCAGGTGACGACAGACGGCGAACCTTTCGAGGGCTTCAACTGTGCCCTCAACGATGTGGCTATCCTGAAGCGCGATACTGCCTCGATGATCTCCATACGTGCCAATATCAACGGCCAGTATCTGAACACCTATCAGGCCGACGGACTGGTGATCTCCTCCCCAACGGGCTCCACAGCCTACTCCCTCTCCAACGGAGGTCCTATTATCGTTCCTGGCACCAAGGTGTTCTCGATGACAGCCGTTGCCCCCCATTCGCTGAATGTGCGTCCTATCGTGCTGCCCGACTCTGCCGTCATCGAACTCGATGTGGAGAGCCGCAGCCATAATTTCCTTGTGGCCATCGACGGACGTTCTGAGAAATGTAAAGAGGGAACGAAGATCACGCTTCGCCGTGCGCCCTACGACGTGAAGGTTGTGAAGCGTGCCGAGCACCGCTATTTCGATACCCTGCGCGAGAAGATGATGTGGGGAGCGGATACGCGCTGATGACTATCCCTGCGGGATGCTCACGATGAAACGGGCACCCTCGTGGTAGTCCTTGTCTACGGTGACGTCGCCGCCCAGTTGCAGGGCGATGCTCTTGCAGAAGGTGAGTCCCAGGCCGAGACCTTCCGAGAAGTCGTCCACCTTCGAAAACTTGCCGAAGATGTTCTCAATATTCTCTGCGGCGATACCTTCGCCCGTATCCGTCACGCTGATCTTCCACAGGTTGTCCTCCAGACTGTTGGCCAGGATAATCTTCCCTTCCTTTGTGAATTTCTCTGCGTTGAAGAGCAGTTCCTGAACGATGCTCTTCAGCATCTCCTTATTAGTCGTCACCTTGGCCTTGTCGCTGACGGAACTGGTGTAACTGAACGCCAGACGCTCGTTCTGCGGCTTGAATGCCTGGGCGATCTCCTCGCAGAAGGCGTTGCAACTGACGGGCTCGTAGGCATCGGAGATATGCACGCTCTCCACCTCCGACAGGGCAATCATGTGGTTCAGACTGTTGGTAATCACATTGGTGTTGTGCTCTATCCTTTGGGCCAGGTCCTGTCGTTCGTCTTCTGCCAGTTCATCGTTCTGTGTGGCCAGAATCTGTGAGAAGCCGGAGACGGCGTTCAGCGGCGTACGTATCTGGTGGCTCACGTTGCGGATGAAGGCGGTCTTCATGCGGTCCGACTCCTCAGCATGGTCGCGGGCCTGCTCCAGTTCCCTGTTCTGGGCCTTCATCAGGGCCAGATGCTTGCGGCGCGTCCAGCCAAAATAGGAAAGCAGAATGATGATGACGCCCAGGAAGGCGAAGATGGCAATAATCGTGTAGAGTTCGGCCCTGCGGCGCTGATGGCGCTCGTTGGTGAGTTCAATGTCGCGGCTGATCTCGTTTACCGTCAGGACGGATATCTCGTTGTTGCGGCGCTCCTTGGCGTTGATGAGCCGTACCAGGGCTTCGTTCTCTGCCTTCAGGTCGCCCTTGATGTGCTGGATGACGGCGAGGAACCCCAGGCGTTCCGATTCGCTGAGGATGGAGTCCGTTATGGCGATGGCCTTTTCGTACTCACCGTTGAAGGCGCGGCGTCCCATCTCCATGTAAACCTCATAGATGGGGTGGTAGTCATCCGGCGCAGCACGCTTGATGGAGTCGATGCGGGCATAGCAGTCGTCGAAGATGTCTTTGTCGCGGTGGGTGAATGCCACCATCGCCTTCACGCCCAGCGAACCGGCGAGCCCATAGTTGTCCTTACAGATCGCGATGGCCTTGTCGGACCATTTGTAGCCCTCCTCGCCTTCCTCGAAGATGCTGATGTTGGCCAGCATCTGGTAGATGGCCACCTGGTCGGCATTGTTCTTCTCTGGGTCAGTCTGCTCCAGGGCTTTCATCAGGTATTCCCTGCAGAGGTCGTTGTTCTCGCGCGTACCATAGAATACTCCTTTCAGATAGTTCACCAGGTGGTAGTAGTCCTTGGCTTCGTTTTTCTTCAGGATGTTTTCCATTTCTTCCGTTTTCTTCAGGGCCTGATAGTAAAGGTCGTTGTTGATGTCGTAGAGGATTTCATTATTCCACGAGTTGTAGTATTTCTCTTCGTAGCCTTTCTCCTCAACGTAGGCGCGATACTCGTTGTTGGCCTTGTAGAACGCCTCACGGTCGCTGTTGTCGAAACAGGTCAGGACGATGTCGTGCAAACGCTCCTCCTCCGCATCCTTCTCCTGGGCGGATGCGGTGGTCAGACACGCCAGTAGCAGCATGAGCAACAGCGTGACCCTCGTGAAAGTCCAGCGTTTCATGGAGGCTTTAGTTGATATTCGGTACAAAAATAAGGAAAAAAGTCCGAATTTGCAAGTGCAGAACGTTAAAGAGTGCTAAAGATTCTCACTTTTCGGGCGAAAAGTTTGGAGCGTATCGAGAAAACTCTTACTTTTGCAGTGTACTATTAAAGTGGTACACTATTACAAGAAACAAAACCATTAATAAAGTAACGATATGATAGAAGTAAAGAACATCAGTTTCAAGTACGCAGGTCAGAAAGGTCTCGTATTCGACGA
>JAFUAK010000245.1 GCA_017460765.1 Prevotella sp.
AAAATTACTAAAAATAGCCGACATTAAAGAATTTGTTAGGTTAAAAACAATTAAAACTTACTGATAGTCAGATGGTTACAAAAGACAAAACCGTTTGTGAACTCAATTTACCTCATGTTAGGTTTTCGGACAGCCTCCCCCTAAACGTTAATAATGCTTAACAAAGCATCATTAATCCTTGAAAAACTTTGAAAATTGGAAAAGACTTCCTAAATTTGCAGTTAGAACTTTTGACTCCTATCCGCAATAGTTTTCCATAGTTTTTATTTTCCCGTCATACTGACCGTTGTACTTATAAAATAATGTACAGGTACATCTTTATGCGCAAACCTTTACGGAGGATTTTAACGTAATATGACACTTCAGATTTGGAGGGTTCGCGATTTCTTTGTATCTTTGCACTCGCAATTGAGTAATAAGTACAACTAAAAACAATATTTAAAAATGAAACCACTAAACAAACAGTTTGCTCCTAAGAGCGTCATGCCTGAGAAGGTGATTCAGTTCGGTGAAGGTAACTTCCTCCGTGCTTTTGTAGATTGGATTATCTGGAACATGGACCAGAAGACGGACTTCAACGGCTCGGTCGTCGTGGTGCAGCCCATCGAGAGAGGTATGGTGGACTGGCTGAACGCCCAGGACTGCCTGTACCACGTGAACCTGCAGGGCCGCGAGAACGGCAAGCCCGTGAACACGCTGGAGCGCATCGACGTGATCAGCCGCGCCCTGAACCCCTACACGCAGAACGCCGCCTTCATGGCCCTGGCCGACCAGCCCGAGATCCGTTTCGTGATCTCCAATACGACGGAGGCCGGTATCGCCTTCGACCCCTCTTGCAAACTCGAGGACGCTCCCGCCAGCAGTTATCCCGGCAAACTCGTGCAGTTGCTGTATCGCCGCTACCAGACCTTCAACGGCGACAAGACCAAGGGTCTGATCATCTTCCCCTGCGAACTGATCTTCCTGAACGGTCACGTGCTGAAGGACTGCATCTATAAGTATATCGACCTGTGGAACCTGGGTGCCGACTTCAAGAAGTGGTTCGAGGAGGCTTGCGGCGTCTATGCTACGCTCGTGGACCGTATCGTGCCGGGCTTCCCCCGCAAGGAGATTGCCGAGATTCAGGAGAAGATCTCGTATCGTGACAACCTCGTCGTACAGGCCGAGACCTTCCATCTCTGGGTGATCGAGGCCCCGAAGGAGGTGGCCAAGGAGTTCCCCGCCGACAAGGCCGGACTGCACGTGCTGTTCGTACCGAGCGAGGAGCCCTATCATAAGAGAAAGGTGACGCTGCTGAACGGCCCACACACCGTGCTCTCGCCCGTGGCCTTCCTGAGCGGCGTGAACATCGTGCGCGACGCCTGCAACCATGAGGTGATCTCGAAGTATATCCACAAGGTGCAGTTCGACGAACTGATGCAGACACTCGACCTGCCGATGGAGGAACTGGAGAAGTTCGCCGGTGACGTGCTGGAGCGCTTCGACAACCCGTACGTGGACCATCAGGTGACGAGCATCATGCTGAACTCGTTCCCGAAGTTCCAGGCCCGTGACCTGCCTGGCGTGAAGACCTATCTGGAGCGCAAGGGCGAACTGCCGAAGGGCTTGGTGTTCGGTCTGGCTGCCATCATTACCTATTACAAGGGCGGCAAGCGCGAGGATGGCGTGGAGATCGTGCCCAACGACGACCAGAAGATCATGGATCTGCTGAAGGAACTGTGGGCTACGGGCGACACCCAGAAGGTGGCCGACGGCGTGCTCGGTGCCGAGTTCATCTGGCAGGAGGATCTGAACAAGATTCCCGGTCTGAATACGATGGTCAAGCAGTTCCTCGACCTCATCCAGAGCGTAGGCATGCTCGAGGCCGTGAAGTCGATTCTATGAACGATTCGATAGAGATCAAGGGGGCGAGAGTCAATAACCTGAAGAACATTGACGTCAAGATTCCCCGAAACCAATTTGTAGTGATTGCCGGAGTCAGTGGCTCCGGCAAATCTTCTCTGGCCTTCGACACACTGTATGCCGAAGGCCAACGCCGTTATGTAGAGAGTCTGTCGAGTTATGCCCGGCAGTTCCTCGGTAGGATGAACAAGCCCGAGTGCGACTTTATCAAGGGCATTCCGCCCGCCATCGCCATCGAACAGAAGGTAATCGCCAGGAATCCGCGCAGTACCGTGGGTACGTCGACGGAGATCTACGAGTATCTCAGGCTGCTCTATGCCCGTATCGGCAAGACCTATTCGCCCGTCAGCGGCCAGGAGGTGAAGAAGCACTCCACGGAGGACGTGGTGCAGAAGGTGCTGGAGTTCTCGAAGGGGACGAAGTTTGTCGTGATGTCACCCATCCGTCTCCGTGAGGGACGTACTCTGGAACAGCAACTGAAGACTTATCTGCTGGAGGGATACGCCCGCATCTATGTGAACGGGGACTTCCAGAGGATTGATGATTTCCTTGAGGGCGGGGGGACAGTCCCCGTGTGTCCTTACTTGGTCATCGACCGTTTGAGCGTGGATGACTCCAAGGACGTGATCGCCCGACTGGTGGATTCGGCCGAGACGGCCTTCTACGAGGGACAGGGCGAACTGCGCCTGCTGTTCCCGCCGACCATCTTCTACGACTTCTCGATGAAGTTCGAGGCCGACGGCATGACCTTCGAGGAGCCTACGGACCAGATGTTCAGTTTCAACTCACCCGTGGGTGCCTGTCCCGAGTGCCAGGGCTTCGGACGTATCATCGGTATCGACGAGAAACTGGTGATCCCGAACACCACGCTCTCTGTCTACGACGGTTGCGTGGTGTGTTGGCACGGGGAGAAGATGAAGGAGTGGCAGCAGTGGTTCATCCGCCACGCCGCCAAGGATGACTTCCCCATCTTCGAGCCTTATATGAACCTGACGCAGCAGCAGAAGGACTGGCTCTGGCACGGGCTGCCCTCGGACAAGGGAACGAAGGAAAAGCCCTGCATCGACTTCTTCTTCCAGATGGTGAAGGAGAACCAGTATAAGATACAGTACCGCGTGATGATGGCCCGCTACAGGGGCAAGACCACTTGTCCGGTGTGCCACGGCACGCGCCTGAAACCCGAGGCCGACTACGTGAGGATCGGCGGGCGGAGCATCACCGACCTCGTGCAGATGCCCGTGGTGAGACTGAAGGAGTGGTTCGACCACCTGGAACTCAGCACGACGGACGCGGAGATCGGCAAGCGACTGCTGACGGAGATTACGAGCAGACTGCAGTTCCTGTTGGACGTAGGACTGGGCTACCTGACGCTGAACCGCCTGTCGAACACGCTCTCGGGCGGTGAGAGCCAGCGCATCAACCTCTGTACGAGTCTGGGCAGTTCGCTTGTGGGCTCGCTCTACATCCTCGACGAGCCGAGCATCGGTCTGCACTCCCGTGACACCGACCGGCTGATCCACGTGCTGAAGGAGTTGCAGTCGCTGGGAAACACGGTGGTGGTGGTGGAGCACGACGAGGAGATCATGCGGGCTGCCGACCATCTTATCGACATCGGGCCCGACGCGGGCAGACTGGGCGGTGAGATCGTCTTCGACGGAGAGGCGAAGGAGGTGTTAAGGAGTAAGGAGGCAGGAGTAAGGAGTCAGGAGGTTCTTGAAAAGTGGCCGAAGAGTTATACGGTCAAATATCTCTTAGGGGTGGAGGAGATTCCCGTGCCCCAGAGCCGTCGGCCCTGGAACAGACACATCGACATCAAGGGGGCGAGGATGAACAACCTGAGGGGCATCGACGTGCAGATTCCGCTGAACGTGATGACGGTGGTGACGGGTGTATCGGGCTCGGGCAAGTCGAGTCTCATCAAAGGTATTCTCTACCCTGCCCTGAAGCGCCATATCGGTGACGTATGCGACGCTCCGGGCGAATACCTCGGCCTGGGCGGCGACATCGATGCCGTGAAGCGTGTGGAGTTCGTAGACCAGAACCCCATCGGCAAGAGCACCCGTTCGAACCCCGCCACCTACGTGAAGGCCTATGATGCCATCCGCGACCTCTACGCTGACCAGCCGCTCAGCCAGCAGATGGGATTCTCGTCGCAGTACTTCTCCTTCAATGCCGAGGGCGGACGCTGCGAGGAGTGCAAGGGGGCTGGCGTGATCACCGTGGAGATGCAGTTCATGGCCGACCTCGTGCTGGAGTGCGAGGCCTGCCACGGACATCGCTTCAAGCAGGACATCCTCGACGTGAACTACTGCGGAAAGAATATCGACGACGTGCTGAACATGACGATCTCCGAGGCGATTGAGTTTTTTAAGGAGTCAGGAGGCAGGAGACAGGAGGCAGGAGGCAGGAGACAGGAGTCAGGACAAGTGACAAAGACGATCGTCAACCGTCTGAAGACACTCGAAGACGTGGGACTCGGCTATATCAAACTGGGACAGAACTCCTCTACCCTCTCCGGCGGTGAGAACCAGCGCGTGAAACTGGCCTACTTCATCGGACAGGAGAAACAGGAGCCGACACTCTTCATCTTCGACGAGCCGACCACCGGTCTGCACTTCCACGACATTGAGCGTCTGCTGCATGCCTTCAACGCTCTCATCGAACGGGGACACACCATCCTCATCATCGAGCACAACATGGAGATCATCAAATGTGCCGACCACGTGATCGACCTGGGCCCTGACGGCGGAGACCGGGGCGGCGGACTCGTGGTGGCGGGAACACCCGAGGAGGTGGCGCGCTGCGATGCCAGCCTGACTGGCAAATACCTCAAGGACAAACTGAAATAAAGCATTGAAACAGGGTCAACTATTCTTCAGACTACTCCTCGCGGGCATGTTCTTAAGCATGTCCATAAGAGGATATGCCAAGGAGAAGGCTGACTCACTGATCCTCTACCGTATCTACGAATACCAGCGGGCGCTGAACAAAGACATCAGCGACATTGAAGACCATGTGTATGCCAAGTTCCGCTTCAACGTGGAGAAGCGCAACGCCACGCTGTGGCTCATCCCCACGATGTACGTGCTGGCCAAGGATCCACGGGAGTATATCCGCGAGTCGTACAACAAGGTGCACTTCGAGGACTCGCACCACTATGACATCAACAGCCAGGTGCTTGCGGGTACCATCCGTCGCAACCGTCAGGCGATGCCCACGCTCCTCGACTACATGACACCCAACATCTACGACATCGACCTCTACGACGGACACATACTCTCGCCCTTCAACAGGATCAACCGCCACTACTACCGATACAAGCAGAAACACCTCAACGACGGCACGACGCGCCTCGACTTCCGTCCGAAACTCTACAACACGCAACTGCTCAACGGCTATGCCATCGTGGAGACAGAGACAGGCCGCATCATCCGCACGGTGCTCAACGGCGAGTTCGACATGATCACCTTCCGCACGGAAATCCTGCAGGGCAACGAAGGTCCCCTCTCGCTGATGCCGAAGAGATGTACCACCGTGGGCACCTTCCGTTTCGTGGGAAACAGGATATCGGCGCTCTTTGACGCGACCTACCATTGTCAGAAGACACTGGCCGACAGCATCACCAAAGTATCGAGCCGCGAACTGATGGACTCCATCCGTCCTGTCCCGCTGACGGAGACCGACAAGCGAATCTACGAGGAATACGACCTGCGACACGTCCCGGACTCGACAGGCCAGGACACGGTACCCAAGAAGACTAACCTGCTGAAGAAAGTGCTCTGGGACACCATCGGCGACCAACTCGTGACGCCTATCGCCGCCGAAACGGATGTCGCCGAGTTCTACCTCTCGCCCATCATCAACCCGCTCTATCTGCGCTACAGCAAGAGCAGGGGCTTCTCCTATAAGATGCGCCTCAACGCGAGATACACCTTCTCGCCTCACCGCTATCTGACCTTCAAGCCCACCTTCGGCTACAACTTCAAGCAGCGCCAGTTCTACTTCACGGCTCCACTGCGCATGACCTACAACCCGAAACGTAACGGATATGCTGAGATCGTATGGGGCAACGGCAACCGCATCAGCAACTACACCGTGATGGACCAGATCAACCATGAGCACCAGGACACCCTCGACATCGAAGACCTGGACATGGACAAGTTCAAGGACAACCACCTGCAGGTGTTCAACAACATCATGCTCTTCGACTGGCTTGACATCGAAAGCGGTATCGTGTTCCACCAGCGTCTGGCCGTCAAGAAGGATCTGATGCGACAATATGGCATGCCCACGGAATACCGCAGTTTCGCCCCCATGATCGGACTCAAGTTCTCACCCTGGCTCAACAGAGGTCCCGTTTTCTCCATCGACTGGGAACGGAGTTTCAAGAACGTGTTCGACTCGAACATCGCCTACGAGCGGTGGGAGTTCGACGCCCAGTGGAAATACAGGATTCCCGGTCTCAGAGTGCTCAACCTGCGTTCAGGCCTGGGATTCTATTCCGACAAGCACGACAACTACTTCCTCGACTTCACGAACTTCCGTGACAACAACTTGCCCGAAGGCTGGGATGACAACTGGAGCGGCGACTTCCAGTTGCTCAGGAGCAGAGTGTATAATGAGTCGGACTACTATATCCGCGGCAACATATCCTACGAGTCACCCCTGCTGTTCGCCAAGTGGGTTCCCTACCTCGGCAAATACATCGAGAAGGAGAGGCTCTATGTCAGTGCGGTCATTCTGGATCATACGCGGCCCTATACCGAGATTGGCTACGGCTTCACCAACCGCTACCTGTCTGTAGGGCTCTTTGCCAGTTTCATGAACAGGCATTTCCAACGGTTCGGCGTGAGTTTCGACTTTGAACTATTCAAACGATGGTAAAGACATTAACCGTATATAAGGCCTCGGCAGGCAGCGGCAAGACGTTTACGCTGGCCACCGAATACATCCGTCTGCTGGTGGAAAACCCGCAGAGTTACCGTAACATGCTCGCCGTCACCTTCACCAACAAGGCTACGGAGGAGATGAAGATGCGTATCCTCAGCCAACTCTACGGTATCTGGAAACGGTTGCCCGACTCCGACAGATATCTGAAGGCGATAGAGGAAAAGACGGGACTGCCGCCTAAGACCATCAGTGAACGGGCCGGACTGGGACTTGCCAACCTGATCCACAACTACAACTACTTCCGCGTGGAGACCATCGACACCTTCTTCCAGAGCGTGCTCCGCAACATGGCTCGGGAACTAGACCTCACCACCAACCTGCGCATCGGCCTCAACGACATACAAGTGGAGGAACTGGCCGTAGACCAGATGATCGAAGATCTGAGCACTACTGACGTGATGCTCCAGTGGATACTGAAATACATCATGGAGAACATTTCCGACGATAAGTCGTGGAACGTCATCTCACAGATCAAGAAATTCGGGCGCACCATCTTCCGCGACGAATACAAGGAAGTGAGCAAGGCCCTGGAGCAGAAGATGGCAGAGCCTGGTTTCTTCGAGGACTATACCAACCGTCTGCGCGAGATCCGCAGTGCGGCCGGGGAACGGATGAAGGAGATCGCGGAGAGTTTCTTCGACACCCTCGATGCCGAGGGGCTGACCATCGACGATTTCTCCTACGGCAAGACGGGATTCTGCAGTTTCTTCCTTAAACTGCGACAGGGCATCTTCGACGAGAGCATCGTAGGCAAGCGCGTCACCGACAGTCTCGGCGATCCCACAAAATGGTACAAGAAGACACATCCGCAACGGGAACTGATCCACAGTCTCGCCGACACCACTCTGGGCGATATCCTACGCTACGCCGTCGACGAGCGGCCCCGTCAGTGGCGGCTCTACAAGTCGGCTGACCTTACCCTGCGCCACCTGAACCAACTGCGCCTGTTGAGTGGTATTGAGCGCAAGGTACGCGAACTCAACGAGACGAGCAACCGCTTCCTGCTCAGCGACACCCAGCAGTTGCTCCACTCCCTTATCGGCGAAAGCGACTCGCCTTTCATCTTCGAGAAGATTGGTACCCAACTGGAACACGTGATGATCGACGAGTTCCAGGACACCTCCACCGTGCAGTGGCAGAACTTCCGTGTGCTGCTGGCCGAAACGATGAGCCACGAGCAGGGCAGCAGTCTGATCGTGGGCGATGTCAAGCAGAGCATCTACCGCTGGCGGTCAGGCGACTGGAGACTGCTCAATGATATCGAGCAACAGTTTAATAGTCAGCAGATTGACGTACTTTCTCTCAAGACCAACTACAGATCTGAGCGGAACATCGTCACCTTTAATAACTGTTTCTTCCGTAATGCCGCCAACCTGGAGTATCTGGCCCAGAAGGAACTGAACGCCCAGAAGGCCGATCAACTGCAGAAGGCGTATGCCGACGTGGAGCAGGCCATCCCCGAAGAGCGCGAGTCATTAGGGGAAGTCAGCATCCGTCTGCTGCCTGCCGACGACTATCAGGCAGCCACACTGAAAGAACTGGCCGACACCATCGGACGGCTTACCAGCCAGGGTATCACCCAGAGCGACATCGCCATCCTCGTGCGTGTCAATGCCTTCATCCCCCTCATCGCCCAGTACTTCATGGAACAGATGCCGGAGGTGACCATCGTCTCCGACGAGGCTTTCCGTCTCGACGCCTCGCCAGCCGTCAACCTACTCGTGCAGGCCCTCCGTCTGCTAATCCACCCCGATGACCTGCTCACCAAGGCCTCTATCGTGAAACTTTGGCACAGTGACGTGCTCCGGGAGGAGACGGCCGGCAACGAACTGCTGCTCAGCACTGTCGATCTCGACACCCTGTTGCCCGATGGTTATATCGGCCATTTCAGTGAACTGCTCACCATGCCGCTCTACGAACTGGTGGAACGCCTGCATGTTCTCTTCACACTCGAACATATCAATGGCCAGAGTGCTTACGTCTGCGCCTTCTACGACCAGTTGGGCACCTATGTCAACGAGAACACGGCCAGCATTGACGGTTTCCTGCAGGAATGGGACGAGACACTCTGCGGCAAGACCATCCAAAGCGACGAGACGGAAGGCGTGCGCATCATCTCCATCCATAAGTCTAAAGGACTGGAGTTCAACTACGTCATCTGTCCTTTCTGCGACTGGCAGTTGGAGAAGCAGAGCGGTAACATCCTCTGGTGTCAGCCCGGGGAGGCGCCCTTCAGTGAACTGCCCATCGCCCCCATCGACTACAGCCAGAAGCAGATGATGGGCACCATCTACGAAAAGGACTACCTGCACGAGCACTTGCAAAATACGGTCGATAACCTCAACCTGCTCTACGTAGCCTTCACGCGAGCCTGTCGCGGTCTCTACGTCATCGGCCGTCGCAAGGCCTCCAGCAGCCGTTCGGCCCTCATCGAACAGAGTCTGCCCCTCGTGGCAGGCGAACTCCCCGAAGCTACCCTCGAAGGTCTGGAAGACGACAACGTCCCCATCACCTTCGCCTATGGCGAGTCTGTTGCTGCTCCTGCTGTCTGCAGGCAGCAGGACAGCAACAACCCATTCCTCCAGCCCTCGTCGCCATTGACCGTAGATTTCCACCATGAGGAGAGCAAGGTCGAGTTCCGCCAAAGTAACCGCAGCCGCGACTTCGTGGCAGGCGAGGACGAAGAGGATGAGCAGCATCGCAACTATATCCAGACGGGCAGCGTGCTCCATCAGGTCTTTTCGACGATCCGCACGGTGGACGATATCGACGATGCCCTGCGCCAACTGCAGTTCGAGGGTGTGATCTACGACGAACACATCACGGCTGAACGCATCACCGATATGTTGCGCAAACGCCTCAGTCATCCAAAGGTGGCCGACTGGTTCTCGCCCCGCTGGACGCTCTTCAACGAGTGTACCATCCTCTCCGTCGAAGACGGTGAAGTGCACGAGCACCGCCCAGACCGTGTGATGACCGACAGGCAGGAATGGATCGTCGTCGATTTCAAGTTCGGCAGTCCCAAGCCTGAATACCACGACCAGGTCAGGCGCTACATGCAACTGCTGGCCTCGATGGGACATACCCATATCTCAGGCTACCTCTGGTTCGTCTACAGTAATCAAATAGAAGAAGTAAGATGAAAAGTTTCCTCGAATATGTCGCAGCCGACCTGATCGCCAAATATGGCACCGACCTCTCCCGCGTGGCCGTTGTCTTCCCCAATAAGCGTGCGTCGCTCTTCCTCAACGGGTATCTGGCACGCCTGGCAGACAAGCCCCTGTGGAGTCCTGCCTATATCACCATCAGTGAACTCTTCCGCAGTCACTCTGACCTGAAGGTGGCCGACCCCATCAAACTCGTCTGC
>JAFUAK010000246.1 GCA_017460765.1 Prevotella sp.
CTCGTACTCCTGTGAGGTCACGGTGTAGAGTTCCGGCAGCGTCACCTCGAAGGCGACGGTCAGGTCTGCGTCCTTAGACACGATGCAGCCGTTCTCCACCGCCAAGAGCGGCAGTTTGTTCTCAATCGTGGTTGCTTTCAGCGTATTCCTCATTGGGTTCTTGCTTTACGTTGTTCTTGATAATCAGGTACGGCTTGCGTCGGTTAATCAGGAATCGGGGATGGTTGCGGTTGGCCATTCTCTTCATCAGTCCGTGCTCCCCATAGCGTCGGTTGAGGGTGAAGGTCTGCCACACCAGCAGTGAGGCAGACGACACGCCCAGACCGATGCAAATCCACTGGTTGATGCCAGCGAGATAGAGGATGACGAACAGGACGAATACGGCCAGCAGTCCTCCTGCGAAGATGAAGAGGTACTGCGCCTTCAATCCCTTGAACTCCACCGACTGGCCAATACCCTTGTTGATATTGAACTCAGCCATTGCTTGTTCTCTTTATACCTTATATTATATATAGGGATCCGACGGGCTTAAAGGAAGAACGAGCGGAGGATGGTAGCGGCCACGATGAGGAAGATGCAGGCACCGAACCAGGAGGCAGCGGTCTTTGAGGTGTCGGGATCACCTGACGAGAACTTGCCATAGACCTTCACGCCGCCGATAAGGCCGACGACGGCACCGATGGCATAGATGAGCTTCGTGCCTGGCTCAAAGTACGAGGTCACCATACTGGTTGCCTCATTGATACCTGCGAGGCCGTTGCCCTGGGCCATAGCAGTTGTGGTTGCAGCAGCAATGAGGGCTGCACAGGCGACGAACTTCTTGTTTACGAACTTTGTTACATTCATTTTCATTTTTCGTTTACGTTTAAATGATTTATTACTGTTGTTAATTGTGGATTGGATAATTGGATTCAGTGGTTTGCTGGCGCACCTCTATCCGTAGTCTCTCTGCTTCATTCTTTCTTTTTGATGGTTCTACACTAAGTCATTGATATTGAAGTCCTCAAACCTGTCGGGCATGACAAAGCCCCTGGGCCTTTCGGATTCTTCGCCATAGTACTTGTCAAGGATACGCTGGATATTCTCGCCGACCTCCGGCCATTGTCCACAGACCTGATCGAGCAGTTCCGTCCCTTCCAGGCTCTTGAACACGTCAGCAGCCATACGCTCATCCTGTTCGTCCGGCTCTTTCCGTCGTGCCGTGTCGAAGGCCAGGTCTATGTCGTTCAGCGGATTCCCTTCTGCCATCGGTACATCAGGCTCGGCAAACATATCGTCCAGTTCTTCGTCCGGCACTGGCACGATTGTCTTCTTCTCTTCCAGCTGACACTCCTCTATGTCTACCGCCTTTGCGATTTCCTTCCCGTCCTCGGTCACCTCGCCACGCCTGACAGCCGCCTGCAGTTCCGTCTCTGCCCGTCTGGCCTCCATCCTGCGCAACTGTGCACCAAGGTCGAGGGTACTGCGCCCGATAACGGTGCTTTCCTCCGCTGTAGAATCGGTACGTTCCTCCGTATTCCCCGTTTTTTCCGGCTCAGGCCTGACACCTGGCGGGTACTTGATGAACACGAACAACTCGTAGGCTATGATGGTCAGCAGTCCGATTAGTATGAATGTCGTCATGTGTCCGTTCCTTTCTCAGCAGATGTCATGGTAGCCGTTGCGGTTGAGGTAGTTGATCTGGTTCTCATACCGCTTGAAATGGTCTGTCAGCACCATGTCAATATACGACGAGATGTTGATGCCGTCCACGTTCAGGATGTTCACGATGCGGCTGATGCGGTCGTGGTAGTCCTTGCGGATGTAGGTTAGTTTGCTGTTACGCGACAGTCCCCGCACAGGCGGACAGGCCAGGATGGCGGCATAGTCGCCGAGTACGTCCACGAAGTCCTCCAAATCAGCCTCCTTGTCAAAGGCGGCTTCCTGCCTGTCCTCCGGTTCCTTGAAGTTGATGGTCACATGGCCTGTCGGCATGGCATCGGCAGGGCGTTTTACTATGGGCAGGGCCACGCCCTTCCCATGGGCGAGGATGGCGATGACGGCCACGATCCCTGCCACGATGATTCCTGTAATTACGATGATGTTCATTCTTCTGTATCCTTCTTTTTCAGTATTTCATTGAATTTCTGTTTGAACAGCGTGTCCACGGCCTCGCCGTACTTCTCGAAGTGCTCATAGAGCACGTTGTCGAGGTAGGCTGAGATGGATACGCCTTTTCCGAGGATTTCGACAATCTGCGATATTCGCTCATGGTACCGCGGGCGCATATAGCACGTCTTACCGGAATGGGCGTTGAAGTCCGACTTCTTCACAAACTGCCGCTGGTATTCCTCCACCAGCCCCTGTCTCGCATTCTTCGCCGAGGGACTTCTTGTCTGCGGACGGCCCTCGCTTGTGCCTGTGGGCTGTCTGCCGCCCTGCTGTACGGCATCCTCCGCCCGTGGCGGCTGAAGGGCCATCTCCGGGCGGACGCTCTCGATGAGTGCCGCCGCGTCTATTCCAAGGTCAAGGTTCTTCGGCATGGGCTTATGGCTTGATGATTTCCAGTATCTCGTCAGTCAATTCTTTGATGCAGCTGCCCTTGACAAGCGCACGGTCAGGCGGCAGCATCGTCGAGCGGAACAGCGGGCGCTTGTCCTCTGTGTCACCCTCCCTGCGGAAGCGCTTGCTGTCAGGTACTTCGGTGTTGAGTGCCGTCAGCCCCAACTCGTTGATGACCTTGTCGTAGATGTCATAGAGGCGGGTCTTCTCGCGGGCGTCCACCATGTTCCAGACGAAGTAGAAGCCCTTGATGTTCGTCCTGCCCGTCGTCACGAGGCTGTCATTGATGAGTTTTGCATACGTGAGCGAACTCTGCATGACGACCCTGTCGGCCACTATCGGGCAGAACACATAGTCCATGTGGGCGATCGTGTTCACCGCTCCCTTGTTGTTCAGCGTGCCGGGCAGGTCGAAGAAGATGATGTCGAACTCCTGCTTCTCCATCATCTGGCGGGCTACGTCCAGGGCATTCTCCGGACGACTCTCCACGACGGGATAGGCTTTCTTGCCCAGTTTCTTGAACATGTCGAATGCCTGTCGGCAGAGTTGCTGGTTACCCTCGATGTTCTTCAGGTCACGCTTCCGCATGTCGATGATGCTGAACTGCGGGAAGTCGCAGTCGATGACACCAATGTTGAGACCCTTCACATAGTGCAGGTAACTTGCCGCCAGCACTGTCAGCGTTGTCTTGCCCGCTCCTCCCTTCTGGGTGGAGAAGGCGATGAATTTCGGTTCTTTCATTTTTACTTTTCTCTTTATGTACGTTACACAATATGTCCGTTTGTCCTTCCGTATAGCCGTCTGTCCCTGCTTACGTGCTTCACTACGGCGGTATCTACGTCCGTACAGGTGGCCGGCGCTACATATCTCCATGTTTCCGTATGGCCGTCCGCAGGGCCGTAAGTCCGTAGGTCTGTAGGTCCGTACATCCGTAGGTCAGGACGTATGTAGGTCGCTAAGGACGGTGCAAAGGAACTACATTTCTACGGACCTGCAAAAAATTCAGGGCCGCTGGCCGTCAATGTCCGCCTTTCGGTACGCCACACCGGCCAAAAGCCAGAAAAATTTCTTTCAGATTATATAAGGTTGAAAGTCCGTCTCACTTCAAATACCGACCTTTGCAGCCGCAAACAGCACTGGCAGGGCGACAGACGAGTCGGTCACGACCGAATCCTGGCCTGGAAAAGCGGGTAATCCGTCCGCAAGGCGGATTATGTATGCCCGCAGGAGCATAGCAAGGTATGTTTCGGGTTACTCGAAATGCTTTCGGTAACTCACGAAACCCTACCTTGCCCTTGCAGGGGGCTGGGGAACCGCTCCGAAGTCGCAGTTCCCTGAAACGTCGCCAGAGGCGAGACACGGTGATGTATAGAAGCGATAAGTTCTGTATAATAAATAATGTATATGGAAGAAAAGAAGAGACGCAAAGGGGGAAGAATCCCCAAGAACAACAAGCGGACGCACTGCGTGATGGTTCGCTTCGATGATGTGGAATGGGCAAGGTTCC
>JAFUAK010000247.1 GCA_017460765.1 Prevotella sp.
AATCCCTGAACTCAGCCATAGTAGGCCGAATTTTATTCCCACCGTGGGAACATTTCATTCCCAAGGTGGGAATATTTTGTTCCCAAGGTGGGAATATTTTTCCGGATACTGGCCGCTTGTCGCCCAATAAATGAGACTTCAGAGTACACTCAGTATTTTCTTCGACAAGCGAAGCAGCAGGGCAAATTACATTTTAATTGTTATTTTTCCGTAAAAAAATTACGGATATTAAGAAAGTTTGTGTATATTTGCAGCAGAAAAGTTCAAAGAAACAGGTATGCTAATTAAATTTGCCGTAAAAAACTTCCGAGGCTTTGCCGAGAGGATTGAGTGGGATTTATCCCAGCCAAGTAATTATTCATTCAACACCTATGCCATCAAGGATGGGGTAATTAAGAATGGTATCATCTATGGTCCTAATGGATCAGGGAAATCCAACTTTGCCTTAGCAATCTTCGATATTGAGAATCATCTCTCTGCAAAATGGAAGAAGACAGACTATTACACAAACTTCGTTTATACTGGCGCTCCTAATTCACCAGTCGAGTTCGAATACCAATTCAAGTTCGACAATAGCATTATTGATTATAGATATTCAAAGAATTCTATCGGGCTTTTATTGTCGGAGTCACTGTATGTGAATCAGAAACAAGTTTTCAAAAGGGATGAAACAGCCTTTGAGATAGATGAAAGCCAATTCAAAATAGATGCAGCGATCAAAGAGAACTTCAAGCAGAATGTGAATAGTGTTTCTGTCATCAACTTCTTGACGGCATCTTTCCCATTCTCGCAAGATCATTATATAGTTAAATTAGTACTATTTGTGAATTCAATGCTGTGGTTCAAGAACTTGGATAGTCGTGAATTCATTGGCCTGGAAACAGCCAGTTTCAACTTGGAAGAATTTATTATCCAGAATCATTACGTTGAAGACTTTGCAGAGTTCTTGGCAAAGGTGAGCGGACAGCATTTCAAGTTTGTTACCCCTAAAGAAGGCGATAAGAATCTGTATTGCGAAATAGAAGGTAACAGCATACCATTCCTGTTAATGGCATCTACAGGAACCCAAGCATTGGAATTGCTATATGTATGGATTAAAAGGATGTCTGTCGCTTCATTTGTCTTTATCGACGAATTCGATGCATTCTATCATTTCAAATTGGCCTTTGAAGTTTGTAAGCAGTTGTTCAATCTTGATTGTCAAGTGTTTACGTCTTCTCACAACACCTATCTGATGACGAACGACCTGCTTCGCCCAGACTGCAACTTCATTCTGCAGGACAATAAGATCAAGCCCCTGCAGGCATGCACAGAAAAGGAACTGAGATTTGGTCATAACATCGAGAAGTTGTTTAGAGCAGGAGCATTTGAGGTATGATACTGTTTATATTTGAAGGTAACAACGATAAGACCTATTTCGAGTCTATCAAGCGACTTTTCTTTCCTGAGAAGTCGGATACCTTCGTATGTACATACAACAGCAATATCTATTCGCTCTATTCCAAACTACAAGAACATGACACGCTTCATGGGATGCTGGAAGTCAACACGGTTTCAGTATTTAAAGAAATCCTGTTGGAGAGGGGTGAAGTGGAACGTTTCTTGAAAATCAATGAGAGCCAGCATTCCTTTGCTGTTATCTACTATATGCGTAAAGACGGACTGATGGCTACCTATCATCCTGACTTTATCGTGGCTACTCGTGAGAAGATATACTTGATAGAGACCAAAGGCAATGATAAGCTCTTCGACAAGAATGTCCGCCAGAAGCAGACAGCAGCCGTAGAATGGACGCGCAAGATTAACGAACTGAAACCAGAGGAACGGATGGGCAGAGAATGGGAGTATGTGCTCATTAGCGAGGACAACTTCTATGGACTTTCTGCAAATGGTGCAACCATCACAGACATCTGTGACAGATGCAAAGTAACGCTGTCCGCAGCAATGGGAGAATTGTTTATATAGTTAAGCACTGAGGGACGTTCCCTTTGTAAATTGAATCAGTCAAAAGGAACGTCCCCCTATGTTTATTGATTAATCCCGTTTAGAAATATTCCCCTGTCTTTCCATATGATAAA
This sequence comes from Prevotella sp., assembly GCA_017460765.1. Taxonomy (GTDB): domain Bacteria; phylum Bacteroidota; class Bacteroidia; order Bacteroidales; family Bacteroidaceae; genus Prevotella. The sequence continues at coordinate 2,079 of JAFUAK010000247.1, forward strand.
CGAATAAATCCCAGGCAGCACTGATTTGTTCATCTGTTGCCAAAGGATAGAATCCTCTTATAGTTTTCTCAAAAATGACTATTGGCTTATCTGAATCAGTATTGTCCTTTGTTTCCCCATTTTCATCTGTAATGTAACCTGCATCGTTCATACGCTTTTCAAGAATAGCATATACAGATTCGAACTTTCTGCTCTTTTCATCATCTAAAAAGAAATTCACGTCAGATATATCCGTATCATTGATTGCTATTTCGAGACATGCTTTCGGTGTCAACTTCCATGTAGCATTATCATCCAACAAGTCGTCATCAAATTCTTCACCATCGAATAGTTCTTCTGCATTTCTGTCAATCTCTTCATTTCTAATCTTTTTCATATCTTCGCTTTTAAACTGATTATATCGGATCAGAGGTATTTGTTTCGTTTCACCTATATAGTATCGGATTCAGGAAAATGTTACATGCAGAATACAGTAATTAACATTATTAGTGAGTCGCAGCATGTAACATTGTTACTATTTCCATACTATAAGAGTGGAATGCCAAGCGATGTGTGGTGAATCGCATGAATAAGATTTCTACTGATACAGAAGATAATCTGGATTTTTTTTAGTAAATTTGCAGCGTAAAAGGTGAATTATGAAACAAGATCAGATTGTAATATATCAAACTAAGGACGGCCAAACGCAGATAGATGTCCGCCTAGAGAACGACACTGTATGGTTAACCCAGGCCCAAATGGCAGAACTATTTGAAAGAACTCCACAAAACATCACTATTCATATAGGCAATGCGTATAGAGAAGGTGAATTGGATAAAGAGTCAACCTGTAAGGAATACTTACAAGTTCAAACAGAAGGCAAAAGAAAGGTTAAACGTAGTATAAAATACTATGATTTGGATGTTATCATATCAGTAGGGTATCGCGTAAAAAGCAAACGAGGTACTGATTTTCGTATCTGGGCGCGAAAGATCCTGAAACGATACCTCATTAAAGGCTATGCCGTTAATGAGCGTATCCGCAAGGAGCAGATTGGCGAATTGCGGCAGTTGGTGCAGGTCGTTGGACGTACCATTCAGAATCAGAAACTGCCTGATACGGCAGAGAGTCAAGATTTGCTGGATGTCGTGGTGGATTATACTTATGCTCTCGATACGCTCGATAATTATGATTACGAGCGGTTGACGATTGATAGAACCACCAAGCAGGAACCTTTTCATGCTACTGAAGAATCACTCGTTTAGTGATGGCAACAAGCGCATTGCTGCCACGCTATTCCTATGGTTTCTCAATAACAACGGCATTCTGTATCGTTCTGACGGCTCGAAGCGTTTGGCTGATAACACGCTTGTTGCCTTAACCCTGATGATTGCCGAAAGCAAGACGGAGGAAAAAGACGTGATGGTGAAAGTCGTGGTGAATCTGATAAATCAAAGGAACTAGTTTTTTCGAGTTTTGCATACAAAATTAATAAAAAAGGTGTAACTTTGCAGGCGAAATATGATAACTGTGATGCTGACGCTGTTTGCGCTCGTGGTGGTGGGCTACGTGGCTGGCAAACTGGGATATCTGGGAGGAGACTTCGACAGACAACTGTCGAGGCTGGTGATTAATATTACCTGTCCGGCGCTGATCCTGTCGTCGGCGATGACAGGCGAGTTGCCTGACAGGCAGTTCATTCTTCCGTTGTTGCTCATCAGCGTCATTACCTATATATTATTAGCGGGGGCGGCCTTCCTGTTTCCACGCTATCTGACGAAGAACAAGGCTGACGAGGGGGCACTCGGCTTTGCGCTGATGTTCGGCAACGTGGGCTTCATGGGCTATCCCGTTGTGGCGTCGATCTTCGGCCATGAGGCTGTGTTCTATGCAGCAGTCCTGAACGTGGTGAACACCTTTGCCGTGTTTACCATTGGTACCGTTCTGATAACGGGTAGGGGTGAGGTGGAGCAGAAACGGTTCGAGAAGAAGGTGCTCTACAGCACGCCGATGCTTGCGGCTTATCTGACGATGGCGATCGTGGCGCTGAGGATCGACAATATCCCTGCAGCCATCAGTCAGCCGCTGACAATGCTGGGTAACATCACCGTACCTGCGGCCCTGCTGATCATCGGCTCGTCGATGTCGAACCTGTCGCTGCGCACGATGCTGGGCAACCGTACCGTCTATGCCACTTCGCTGATGCGACTCGCCATCCTGCCCGTGGTCGTTCATTTCCTGATGCGGATGCTGGGCTTCTCAGACTTCGTGGTGAACATCAATACGCTGGTGATTGCGATGCCCGTGGCTACCTACGGCACAATTCTCTGTCTGAAATACGAGAAGGACACCACGACGATGACGGAGGTAACCTTTATCACCACGCTGCTCTCGATGATCAGCATCCCGCTGCTCGTGATGCTTCTGTTCTAATTCGTTATAAAATCGGGCAAAATGAAAGAAAAACGTTTTTTTTCTTTGCTTTTTGCTTACTTATTTGTACCTTTGCACCCCGAATTCGAGATTTAATGCATTAAACAAATACAACAATGGCTAAAATGAAAGGCGCCATCGAGGTGAATACCGAAAGGTGCAAGGGATGTTCTCTCTGTATCATCGCTTGTCCCCAGAAGGTCATCGCGCTGGCCAACAAAGTGAATCTGCACGGTTACCCCTATGTGGAGGCTGTCAACGAGGAGGCCTGTGTGGGCTGTGCTTCGTGCGGCATCGTCTGCCCTGACGGCTGTATCACCGTGTATCGTGTTAAACAGGAGTAAAGGAGTAAGGAGAAAAGTAGAAAAGACAATGGAAGAAAGAGAAGTTGTGTTGATGAAAGGCAATGAGGCGATTGCCCATGCTGCTATTCGTTGCGGATGCGACGGCTATTTCGGCTATCCTATTACTCCGCAGAGTGAGGTGATTGAGACGCTGGCTGAACTGAAGCCCTGGGAGACCACTGGTATGCAGGTGGTGCAGGCTGAGAGCGAGTTGGCCTCGATTTATATGGTCTATGGCGCTGCCGGAGCCGGCAAGCGCGCGATGACCTCCAGTTCAAGTCCTGGTATCGCCCTGATGCAGGAGGGTATCACCTATATGGCTGGTGCCGAGGTGCCGGGCGTGTTTGTGAATGTGCAGCGTGGCGGTCCTGGTCTGGGAACGATCCAGCCCTCACAGGGTGACTACTTCCAGGCTACGCGTGGCGGAGGTAACGGTGACTATAAGGTGATCGTGCTCGCCCCGTCGTCTGTTCAGGAGATGGCCGACTTCGTAGACCTCGCCTTCGAACTGGCCTTTAAGTATCGCAATCCCGCTATGATCCTCTCTGACGGTGTGATCGGTCAGATGATGGAGAAGGTGGTGCTGCCCCCGTTCAAGCCCCGTCGTACGGATGAGGAGGTGATCAAGCAGTGCCCTTGGGCTTCGACGGGTAAGCCGAAAACCAGAGAGCGTGTGGTGATTACCTCGCTGGAACTGAAGCCGGAGATCATGGAGCAGCGCAACATCGCCCTCCAGGAGAAGTATCGTAAGATTCAGGAGAACGAGGTGCGCTTCGAGCAGCAGTTGATGGACGATGCCGAGTATGCCATCGTGGCCTTCGGCTCTGCCGCCCGTATCGCTGAGAAGAGTGTGGAGATCGCCCGCGAACAGGGTATCAAGGTCGGCTTGTTCCGCCCCATCACGCTGTTCCCCTTCCCAGAGAAGCAGATCGCTGAACTCTCGAAGAAGGTGAAGGGTATCCTCGTGGCCGAGATCAACGCAGGTCAGATGGTACAGGATGTGCGTCTCGCCGTGAACGGTGCCGTGCCTGTGGAGCAGTTCGGCCGCTTGGGAGGCATCGTGCCTGATCCGGAAGAAATCGTGGAGGCTTTAAAGCATTTGACAATTTGACAATTTACAATTTGACGATTTGGCTGCACGCCAATAGTGAAATTGTGAAATAGTAAAATAGTGAAATAAGAAAATGGATAGGAATCAAATAGTTCAACCAGAGAATATCGTCTGCAAGAAGCCGACGCTGATGAACGACAACAATATGCACTACTGCCCAGGCTGTAGTCACGGTGTGGTGCATAAACTCATTGCCGAAGTCATCGAGGAGATGGGTATGGAGGACAAGGCCGTAGGTGTATCGCCTGTGGGCTGTGCCGTCTTCGCGTACAATTATATAGATATCGACTGGCAGGAGGCTGCCCACGGTCGTGCTCCCGCACTGGCTACGGGTATTAAGCGCTGTTGGCCCGACCGTCTGGTGTTCACCTATCAGGGTGATGGTGACCTGGCCTGTATCGGTACCTGTGAGACCATCCACGCCCTGAACCGTGGTGAGAATATCGTGATCATCTTCGTCAACAATGCCATCTACGGCATGACGGGCGGACAGATGGCCCCCACGACGCTGATTGGTCAGAAGACTTCGACTTGTCCTTATGGCCGTGATCCTGAGATCCATGGCTATCCCCTGAAGATGGCGGATATCGCCGCCCAGTTGGAGGGTACTTGTTACGTGACGCGTCAGAGCGTGGAGAGTGTAGCCTCGATCAACAAGGCCAAGAAGGCGCTGCGCAAGGCGTTTGAGGCTTCGATGGCCGGCAAGGGCTCGAGCCTCGTGGAGTTCGTCTCTACCTGTAACAGCGGTTGGAAACTCTCACCCGCCAAGGCTAACGAATGGATGAAGGAGAATATGTTCCCCTTCTATCCCAAAGGTGACTTAAAAGATACGACAGACAAATGAAGAAAGAAATAATTATCAGTGGTTTCGGAGGTCAGGGCGTGCTCTCGATGGGTAAGATTCTGGCCTATTCAGGACTGATGGAGGACAAGGAAGTGACTTGGATGCCGGCATACGGTCCTGAGCAGCGTGGTGGTACGGCCAACGTGACGGTGATTGTCAGCGATGAGCGTATCTCGTCACCGATCCTCTCGAAGTACGACATTGCCGTAGTGCTGAACCAGCCCTCGCTGGAGAAGTTCGAGCCGAAGATCAAGCCAGGCGGTATCCTGATCTACGATGGCTTCGGCATCATTAACAAGCCGACACGCAAGGACATCACGGTCTATGAGATCAACGCTATGGACAAGGCTGCCGAGATGAAGAACGGCAAGGTGTTCAACATGATTGTGCTGGGTGGTCTGCTGAAGGTGGCTCCCGTGGTGAGCGACAAGGGCGTGGAGAAGGCTCTGAAGAAGACGCTCCCTGAGCGCCATCACGACCTGATCCCCCTGAACATGGAGGCTCTGCAGGAAGGTGCGAAGATTATCGAACAGGTAAAATAAATAGAAATATGTCTAACAATCAATCAATCGTCGGACACAAGATTAAAGGTATCCGTGAGTCTAAGAACCTTTCTATCGAGGAGGTTGCCGAGAGCACTGGTCTCTCCGTGGAGCAGATCAATTCGATAGAGAACGATCAGAACCTGCCCTCCCTGGGCCCGCTGATCAAGATCGCTCGTGCACTGGGTGTTCGTCTGGGTACGTTCATGGACGACAACGATGCCCTGGGGCCTGTGGTGACGCGTGCCGCTGACCGTGAGCGCGAGAGCAGCATCAGTTTCTCCAACGGCGCCACCGATGCCCGCAAGCACATGGAGTATCATCCGCTGGCCCAGCAGAAGGCCGGACGCCACATGGAGCCGTTCATCATCGATATCAATCCCACCGAGAACCTCGAATACACACTCTCTGCCCATGAGGGTGAGGAGTTCATCTATGTGATGGAGGGTGAGATCGAACTGGTATATGGCAAGGAGAAGTATTCCCTCAAGGAGGGCGACAGCATCTACTACGACTCGATCGTGAAGCACCATCTGCATGGCGCTGAGGGCAAGTCGGCTAAGATCCTCGCACTGATTTATATCCCGTTCTGAGCATGAGTAATGTGAAATTAGACATGGCAGGCAGGCCACTGCCGGACAGGACATACCCTGCTGAGACGGGCAGTGCAGGCTACACTCTCTCTGAGCGCACGCTCGGACAGTGGCTGGAGCACTGGGCTGATACCACGCCGGATAAGGAATATATCGTCTATTCAGACCGTGACCTGCGCTTCACGTGGAGTAAGTTCAATGAGCGTGTGGATAACCTCGCCAAGGGGCTGATTGCCATCGGTGTGAAGAAGGGCTCGAATGTCGGTATCTGGGCTACGAACGTGCCCGACTGGCTCACTTTCCTCTATGCCACGGCAAAGATCGGTGCCGTGCTGGTGACGGTGAACACGAACTACAAGCAGAACGAACTGGAGTATCTCTGTAAGGACTCCGACATGCATACCCTCTGTATCACGGATGGTACGTGGGACTGTAACTATGTCGATATGACCTACACGATGCTGCCGGAACTGAAGAACTGCGAGCGCGGCCATCTGAACTCGGAGCGCTTCCCCTATATGAAGAACGTGGTGTTCATCGGCATGGAGAAGTATCGCGGCATGTTCAATACGGCAGAGTTGCTGCTCCTGGGTCAGAACATCGAGGACGAGGAACTCAATGAGATGAAGAAGCAGGTGACCTGCCACGATGTCTGCAACATGCAGTATACCAGTGGTACGACGGGCTTCCCCAAGGGTGTGATGCTCACGCACTATAACATCGCCAACGACGGTTACTTCACGGGTGAGAACATGGGCTTTACGCAGGACGATAAACTCTGCGTCTGCGTGCCGCTGTTCCACTGCTTCGGTGTGGTGCTCGCCACGATGAATTGTCTGACGCACGGCTGTACCGAGGTGATGGTCGAGAAGTTCGACCCGCTGGTGGTGCTGGCCTCTATCCATAAGGAACGGTGTACGGCGGTCTATGGCGTGCCCACGATGTTTATCGCCGAACTCGATCATCCGATGTTCAACATGTTCGACGTGAGTTGCTTGCGCACGGGCATCATGGCAGGTTCGCTCTGTCCTGTGGAACTGATGAAGCGTGTCAGCGAGAAGATGTTCATGACCATCACGAGCGTGTATGGACTGACAGAGTCGTCGCCTGGTATGACGCAGACCTGTCTGAACGACTCGTTCGAGCAACGCTGCACCACCGTAGGCCGTGACTATCCGTTTGTCGAGGTGAAGGTGCTCGATCCTGAGACCAACGAGGAGTGTCCTGTGGGTGTTCAGGGTGAGATGTGCTGCAAGGGCTTCAACGTGATGAAGGGGTACTATAAGAATCCGAAGGCTACGGCGGAGGTGATCGACGAGAACGGGTTCCTGCACTCGGGTGACTTGGGCGTGAAGGACGAGAACGGCTTCTATCGCATCACGGGCCGTATCAAGGATATGATTATCCGTGGCGGTGAGAATATCTATCCGCGTGAGATCGAGGAATTCCTCTACCACATGGAGGGTATCAAGGACGTACAGGTGGCAGCCGTACCTTCGAAGAAGTACGGTGAGGCCGTAGGTGCCTTCATCATCCTGCAGCCCGGCGTGAAGATGGAGCCCGAGGATGTGCAGGAGTTCTGTCGCGGCAAGATAGCCCGCTATAAGATTCCGAAGTACATCTTCTTCATCGATGAGTTCCCGCTGACGGGCTCAGGCAAGATCCAGAAGTTCAAACTCAAGGAGATGAGCCTGGATCTCTGCAAGAAGTTCGGTTACGAAGTGATATAAATAGGAATCCCCGCCAACTGGCGGGGATTCTTGTTAGTCGACCTGTATGTCGATGGTCTTGGTGAGTTTCTGCTTTTCATCAGTCACCTTAAGCGTCAGGATACCAGGTTCTTTGCCACTTCGCACAACCACCACAAGTTTCCCGTTGAAGAGTTTCATCGTGGGTTGGGTGAACGACTCCAGACTCGTAGCATCGCCATTGCAGACGGCCTGGAACTGGCCTGCACCTGTCACCTCAAAGGTCAGTTGGTCGTCGGCCTGCGGGATGAGTGTCCCTTCGGCGTCTGTCAGCGACACGGTGACGAAGGCGAAGGAACACACGGGGACAGTACCCATGTGTTCTGTCCAGACATCGAGTTTCAGGTCAGCAGGCTTACCGGCAGTCCGGATGATCTGTTCTCCAGCGGCATTGCCATCGGCATCATATACCACCACCTTCACTTCGCCAGGCTCATACTTCACGTTGTTCCACCGCAGACGATAGCGGTCCAGACGCTCGGCGGGATTCTTCGTAATCCGGCCCTGACTCTTGCCGTTGATGAAGAGTTCGCCCGAGGGATAGTCGGTGTAGCAGTAGACGGGTGTCACCTTTCCGATGCGGTTACCCTTGTCCTTCTTGCTGGTGCCCCAGGTCCAGTGGGGTAGCAGGTGGATGGT
>JAFUAK010000248.1 GCA_017460765.1 Prevotella sp.
ATACCAATACCTATTGATTACCAAAGCCGCGGGCATCGGCGGGTACTCCCTTGCCAACGGAATCAGTCACAGTACCCTCAAAAACCGAATCAATATGATGTTACATAAGAAATCGCAGAGCAGCCATCTGCTGAAGTTGCTCGCCCTCATCCCCATCGTGGCTATCACCCTCGCCGTAAATGCCGAGACCGTTGTCGACGTGGTTTATACCCAGCCCCAGAAACAACAGCCCGTGAAGAAGGGCAAGAAAGCCGGTACCATCAAGGTCGGCAGTCAGGAGATCAAAGTTGAAGAGGCTGCCGATGTGAAGACCGACCCCGTTAAGATCACCATCAAGGTGACAGCCAAGAGCGACGGCCAGCCCGTTGTAGGCGCCATTGCCAAGGTGGCAGGAACGAAGAACGGCTCTGTTTCCGACAGGTCAGGAGTCGTGACCATGACGGTACCTGTGGGTAGTGTCGTTGAGGTGATGTATATCGGTCTGGGAACGGCCTACATTCAGGTGAACGATGACCAGACCACTGACTTTGCCGTCGAACTGGCATCGGAGGAAGATGTCGTGGAATACACGGGAACGTTTACTTCTGATAAGACATTCGATGTGGCGGAAGAAATGCCTCAGTATCCTGGCGGCCCTTCGGCCATGATGGAGTATCTGATGAAGAATATCCGCTATCCGAAGGATGCCTTTGATGCAGGTGTTCAGGGCCGCGTGATCATCCAGTTCGTCGTCGGCAAGGATGGCAGCATCAGCGGTGCCCATGTCGTGAAGGGTGTTTCTCCGTCCTTGGACGAAGAGGCTCTCCGCGTGGTGAATAGCATGCCTAACTGGATTCCCGGCAAACAGAATGGTGAAGCCGTCGCCGTGAAGTACACCGTACCCGTGACTTTCCTCCAGTCAAAGCCGGAAACTGAAAATGCGGATAACGCAGCAGTGACAGTGCGTAAAGTAGAAGGATATACCGTTTCGGCAGACGAGACGCTCTTCATTCTGGACGGAAAGCCCATCACGGCTGAACAACTCAAGCGGGTCGATCCTTCAACGATAGACCACATGGATGTGCTGAAAGATAAGTCGGCTGTAGAACTCTACGGCGACAAGGCCAAGAACGGTGTCATCGTTGTCACCACCAAGAAGTAATAACTCTCTCTTTATGATGAAGCAAATATGTATGCTGGTCCTCGCCCTCTTGCTGGTCTCCACCGCCAAGGGCGAGGATTCCCTGCCTGCCGATTCCCTACAGATTTGCCTGCAGGCGGGCGATAGTTGCATGAACGACTATAATACTTTCGGGGCACTGAAATACTATCGGCAGGCCTTCGCGATGGCCGATACCCTCGAGACGCGCACCAAACTGGCTGACTGCTATTATAGGCGGGCGAATTACCGCGAGGCGGCCGACCTGCTGAAGAATATAGAGGAAGACAGTCTCTCGCACGAGGCTTTCCGCCAACTGGCCCTCAGTTATAAAAAGCAGGGCGATACGGATTCCTACGTCTATTGGGCGAACCGTCTGGTGGAGCGCTATCCAATGGACGGTGAGATGGTGGCAGGGCTCATTCTGGGCTATGCGCAACAGAATCAGCCACAAAAGGGAATCATCTGCGGATTGAAGTACAGCCTGAAAGACTCCACGGATATCCTGGTGCATCGTGCGTTGGCAGACGCCTGGTTCCTGAATCGTGACTTTACGGCAGCGGCCATGCTGTATGACCGGTTGCTGGCACAGGGCGACTCCACGTTTAATACACTCTATTCCGCGGGTATGAGCCACTCCCAGACGGGCAATCTCGAGCGGGCCTACGAGTGCCTGCTCCCTGCGCTCTACCTCAGTCAGATGCAGCACGCGGGCTGTGCCTATCGCCTCGGTGTGGTCTGCGTCGATACCAAGCGATACGAGGAGGGTCTGGGCTATCTGAACCTAGCCACCGAACTGATGAAGCCCGACACCACTTCGATGCGGGCCATCACACTCTCGCAGGGCGAAGGCTATTACCTGACGGAACACTATCCTGAAGCCGTCGAGGCCTGGAAACAGCACCTGACCTACAATCCAGGCTCCATCGCCACCTATTATAATATTGCCCAGACCTACGGCACGCTGCTCAACGACCACCAACAGGCAGAAACCTACTACCGCCAGTTCCTGACCTTGGCAGAACAGGAGCCCGCCAACGACAAACTGAGTCCGATGATCCAGCAGGCTCGCGCCATGCTGCAAATCACCGAACTCAGAAAGAAAAAGGCC
>JAFUAK010000035.1 GCA_017460765.1 Prevotella sp.
GACCGCTCCACCTGTCCGCTCTTCGGAGACGGCGCGGCTGCTGTGCTTCTGGAGGCTACGGAGGAAGAGGGCATCGGTGTCCTTGATTCCTATCTCCGTACGGACGGCAAGGGCCTGCCCTTCCTGCACATGAAGGCAGGCGGTTCCGTCTGTCCGCCGTCACACTTCACAGTCGATCATCGTCTGCACTACCTCTATCAGGAGGGCCGCACCGTGTTCCGCTATGCGGTGACGAACATGAGTAACGACTGCGTACTGGTAGCCGAGCGCAACGGACTTAACAAGGACAATATCCAGTGGGTGGTTCCCCATCAGGCCAACATGCGTATCATCGAGGCCGTGGCCAAACGCCTGGAACTGCCGATGGAGCAGGTGATGGTGAACATCGAGCACTACGGTAATACGAGTGCTGCCACGATCCCGCTGGCTATTTGGGACTACGAGAGCCGTCTCAGGAAGGGGGACAATATGATACTTACCGCCTTTGGAGCCGGATTCGTACACGGAGCGTCCTATTTGAAATGGGCATACGACGGAAACGAAAAGTGAATAGTGAATAACGTGCATAAAGCCGGATTCGTCAATATCGTTGGTAACCCCAACGTAGGAAAAAGTACGCTCATGAACCAGTTGGTTGGTGAGCGTATTTCTATTGCAACCTTCAAGGCGCAGACCACCCGTCATCGTATCATGGGTATCGTCAATACGCCGGAGATGCAGATTGTGTTCTCTGACACACCTGGCGTGCTGAAGCCGAACTACAAACTGCAGGAGTCGATGCTTGCGTTCTCTGAGTCGGCGCTGCAGGATGCCGATATCCTGCTCTATGTCACCGATGTCGTGGAGAACCCTGAGAAGAACATGGATTTCCTGGAGAAGGTGCAGCGGATGGAGATTCCCGTCATCCTGCTCATTAATAAGATCGATGAGAGCGACCAGAAGACGCTGGGCGATATCGTTGAGAAATGGCATACACTCCTGCCGAAGGCCGAGATCCTGCCGATTTCCGCCAAGAACAAATTCGGCACGGATATTCTGCTGAAGCGTATTCAGGAACTGCTCCCCGAGAGCCCTGCCTACTTTGATAAGGACCAGTTGACGGATAAGCCTGCGCGTTTCTTCGTCTCGGAGATCATCCGGGAGAAGATCCTGCTCTATTACGACAAGGAGATTCCCTATAGTGTGGAGGTGGTTGTGGAGCGCTTTAAGGAGACTGACAGGCATATCCACATCAATACGGTCATCTATGTGGAGCGCGACTCCCAGAAAGGGATCATCATCGGCCATCAGGGTGTGGCGCTGAAGAAGGTGTCGACAGAGGCCCGCAAGGCGCTGGAGAAGTTCTTCGATAAGCCGATCTATCTGGAGGTCTTCGTGAAGGTCGACAAGGACTGGCGCAGTTCTGACCGTGAATTGAGCCACTTTGGATATAATTTAGATTAGTATATGGCAAATTTAGTAGCGATTGTAGGTCGCCCGAATGTGGGAAAATCCACGCTCTTCAACCGTCTGACGAAGTCCCGTCAGGCGATTGTCAGCAATGAGGCCGGTACTACCCGTGACCGCCAGTATGGCAAGTGCGAGTGGAACGGACAGGAGTTCTCTGTCGTCGATACCGGCGGCTGGGTGGTGAACTCCGACGATATCTTTGAGGAGGAGATCCGCAAGCAGGTGATTATCGCCACGGAGGAGGCAGACCTCGTGCTCTTCCTCTGTGACATCTCTAATGGGGTGACCGATCTTGATATGGACGTGGCTCAGATCCTGCGCCGCGCCAAACTGCCCGTCCTGCTCGTCGTGAACAAGGCAGATGACGGCAGAGACCTCTATGACCAGTACGAGTTCTATAAACTCGGTCTGGGCGATCCTTTCCCCATCAGCGCGGCAACAGGCAGTGGCACGGGCGACTTGCTCGACAAAGTGCTTGAGTTGTTGCCTGAGAAGAAAGCCGACGAGGCAGAGGACGGTATTCCCCGCTTTGCGGTGGTAGGCCGCCCTAATGCCGGTAAGTCGAGCATCATCAACGCTTTCATCGGGGAAGACCGTCATATCGTGACGGAGATTGCCGGAACGACGCGTGACAGCATTTATACCCGTTACGATAAGTTCGGCTTCGACTTCTACCTCGTTGATACGGCTGGTATCCGCCGCAAGAACAAGGTGACGGAAGATCTGGAGTTCTACTCCGTGATGCGCTCTATCCGTGCTATTGAGAACTCGGATGTCTGTATCCTGATGATCGACGCCACCCGTGGCATTGAGGCCCAGGACATGAATATCTTCCAACTCATCCAGAAGAATAACAAGTCGCTGGTGGTCGTGGTGAATAAGTGGGATCTTGTGGAAGACAAGTCCCAGGTGGTGATCAATACCTTCACCAGTGCCATCCGTGAGCGCATGGCCCCGTTCGTGGACTTCCCCATCATCTTCGGCTCCGCGCTGACGAAGCAGCGCATCTTCAAGGTGCTGGAGACGGCCAAGGAAGTTTATCTGCATCGTAAGGCCAAGATCGGTACGTCGAAACTCAATGAGGTGATGCTGCCGCTGATCGAGGCTTATCCGCCTCCCTCGGTAAAGGGCAAGTACATCAAGATCAAATATGTGGCTCAGGTGCCCGACACGCAGATTCCTACCTTCGTGTTCTATGCCAACCTGCCGCAGTATGTGAAGGAGCCCTATAAGCGCTTCCTGGAGAATAAGATCCGTGAGAACTGGACGTTGACGGGCTCACCCATCAATGTCTTTATCCGTCAGAAGTGATGCGCAGACTGGTGATCATCGTAGTACTGGGTCTCCTGGCAGGCTGCGGCTCCCCGACACCGGAGGAGCTGGCCTCGCTGGCTGCGAAAGGCTACTACGACCACCTGATTCACGGTGAGTACGAGGAATTTCTGGAGGGTGTCGACGTGCCGGATTACCTGGATGTCCGCTATAAGGAAGGTCAGGATTCCTATTATGACCAGCAGTTGGACAACTATCGCCAGTTTATGGCTCAGCAGCGTGAGGCCCATCACGGCATCCGTGAGGTGCGGATTGTCAGGGCCAAGACGGATAGCGTGTTGCATTACACCCAGGTGTTCCTCACGCTCTGCTTCGGCGACTCTACCAACGAGGAGATTGTGGTGCCGATGGTGGAGAGAGAGGGCCGCTGGCGCATGAAATAGAAGAATATACAAAAGAAAAGAACTACTATATGAAAAGAATGGTATCTATTGCAGCCCTTGCCTGTCTGGCGCTGTCGGCTTCTGCACAGACACAGACACCGCAGAGCATCAGGCTGCTCAACGAGAAGAATTCGGAGTACATTCCTGTGTTCCAGTATTGGAAGGAGCACAATGTCTTCCAGCATCTGGATGTCTCCGTGACCGCAGGAACACCAGGTATAGGTATCGACGTGGCTTCTCCCATCGGTGACTATGTGCAACTTCGTGCAGGCTATGAGATCATGCCTCATTTTGACGCGCGGATGGAATTCAATCTGACCATCGGCGGCAAGCCTGCCCGCAGTTATGATGCCGACGGAAACAGGGAGATAACGACTTTCGATAAGATGAAAGACTTCCTGTATGGCTTTACCGGCTACGATGTGGAGGATCATGTGGATATGATCGGCACACCTAATCTCAGTAATTTCAAGTTGCTGGTCGATGTGTTCCCCTTCAAGCAGAACAAGCATTGGCACTTCACGGCAGGCTTCTACTGGGGCCCCTCCAAGTTCGCAACGGCTGTGAACTCTACCGAGTCTATGGTATCGCTGCTTTCCGTGGGCATGTATAACCGCATGTATGAGAAGGCTGTCGCAGGTGATCCCCTGATCGATCTTGAGTCGATGGGCTATTACGGTGTCAGTTATGGTGATGAGGTGACTGATATCCTCTATGATAAGATTAAAGGCTTTGGCCGTCTCGGTTTCTCATTAGGCACATTTAAGCATGATGTATATGATTCCGACGGTAATCTGATTCACCAGAAGGGCGACGCTTATATTGTGGA
>JAFUAK010000249.1 GCA_017460765.1 Prevotella sp.
ACGGCAGGCTGGAACTCCTGCAAACCGTTCCTACACGAGGCGAGGATCCCTGCTTTGTGGAGGCAGACGGGCAACTGGTGCTGACTGCCAATTACTCTGGGGGGTCGATGAGTGTGTTCAACCTGAATCAGGATGGCTCGCAGGCCTCGCTGGCTGCCTGTTTCTACGGCACGACGGGAGGGCCTGACCTGAGCCGCCAGGAAACGCCCCACGTACACTGTGCCCGCTTCACGCCAGACGGCCAGTATATCCTGGCCACAGACTTCAGCGCGGATCGCATCCTGTCGTTCAAGAGAGATGGGACTACTGTCAGCGCGCCTGAAGTGGCCAGTTACGTCAGGGCTGATGACGGGCCTCGACACCTGACATTCAGCCACGATGGGCGCTTCGCCTATCTGATGAGTGAACTGTCTGGGAAGGTGAGTGTGTTCAGTTATGCAGAAGGGAAGTTGCAGTTGTTGCAGACGTTGGTATCAGACAGCGTGGGAGCCCGTGGTGGGGCAGATATCCATCAGAGTCCTGACGGAAAGTTCCTGTATTCCAGCAATCGGCTGAAGGCTGACGGCATCGCCATCTTCAAGGTCGATACGGCGACAGGACTGCTGACAAAGGTGGGCTATCAACTGACAGGCATCCATCCGCGTCACTTCAACATCACGCCCAACGGGCGCTTTCTGCTCTGTGCCTGTCGCGACAGCGATAAGATCCAAGTGTTCAGTCGCAACCCAGAAACAGGCTTGCTGACGGATACCCACCAGGATATATCCGTCAGCAAGGTCGTCTGCGTACAGTTCTAATTACTCCGTTGGAACGATGAACCAACTCTCAGGTACGCTGACACGTTCGCTCATCCATTCCACAGTAGGCTCTACGGCAATAATCATCGGGGCCTCACCAGCCTTGGGGAATCTCACGTTGTTGTATACCGTTGAGTTCTGCTGTTGCTTCACCTGAACGCTGACATTATGGGCCGTGCTGCTCCAGCCCGTCACATCGAATTTCTCGTCAGGATTTGAGCCGAGAACACCCTCATGCTCAGGCAGTTCCGTGTTGCCAATCTTCAGTATAAAGGGTAGCGTACCACCCAGGTGACGGATCACGGCCTCCTGACGATTGTCTGAGTCTATCCAAGAGTCGAGTACACCATTCACATATTTTGGCGTAGAGGTCCAGATGTCAGACACGTCAACCACGATGTCGTTGAAGTCGAAGTCATCCGTAGAACCCAAATCCTCAATCATATAGCGCACGGTGGTCTTCTTGGTGATAGGATCGCCCTCCTCGATTCTTACGGGCTGGGGCACAAAGGGCTTACCATAAACCATAAATACCACATCGTTGTAGTCCCAATCAGAACTCGTACTATGAACATCCTCACATCCGATAATCATTACCTCGTTGTCCTCGTCGATATTGGCAGGACGGGGGCAGTCCTGCAGGGCCAGCATCATGCCGTTGAGCGAAGACTCCTCAGCATTAAGGGTATTAACGGTGTTCCCATTGGTGGCTGTGATTATCAGATAGAAATACATCTCCTTGCCAACTGGCAGATTCTCGAAGGTATAGCCAATAGACCTGACGGCAGCAGCACCTTCAGTACACCTGTTGCTCTCTGTCGTTGAAACGTCGTAGACATTTATCCAATCGCCACTGGCTGTCTTCTTCATCTGTAGATCCTGAGACTTTGACCATACTTTGATGTCTACACCATCTACCACGAGATGTAAATCCCACGACAAACCGGCTATACCCTGAAAGATGGGTACGATGGTAAAACTGTTGTTAGGAACAGACATGTAGAAGGGACTGCCCAGCGAACGATGGTCTGTACCATCAGCCAGTTTGCTCTTCAGCCAAGTGAGCGTGTTATTATCCACCTCGTACCAGTCAGTTTCCTTAAAGGTGTAACTGGCAGCACGCGTCTGCGCACTACCTGAACCAGGCAGACTGAACTTTGGATTCTTGTTGCTGAAATCCCAACTCTGGTTGAGATTGACGTTAGGATAATGCTGTACAAAACTTGTAGAATAATCCAATTTGGATTCCTTTTCTGAAAACTCTGGATCAAATACGTCCTTGTTACTGGTACATGCCATCAGTTGAGCAACTGCAATAGCCAATAATACTTTCTTCATAAGTCTAATTGTGTTAGTTTAAAAATGTTAAGTCGGTGCAAAAATAGGCATTAAAACAAAAGATTGCAACTTTTATCGACAAATTTTTATCAATTTTCATGTGCAATCGTTGTCCTATGCATACGAAAAACGGCTGGAGCAATGCCCCAACCGCCACTTTCTCTCTCTTTCCTTACTACACAGGCAAAGTTACTCTGCCGATGTTGTACATTTTAAGAACGTTCACACAATAGTGATTCAACTTCTTATGTAAATCTGCTTTGTTAATCATCTTTTTCATAATCTTTTTACCTTTTAATTAATACCTATTGTTGTTATCCTGTATTGCGTGGCTCTCTTGCCACGACTTTTCTTTGTTTTGGTAATGCAAAGGTAAGGTTTTTCTTCTTGTGTACGAACACAAAAAAGCGATTTTCTGTCCCAAAACGGGGGAAAATTTGACTCAAATCAACAATTGGGGGCTTCCAAGAACGGCAAAAACTGCCTTATTTGTTCTTCTGATAGTAGTCGATACCGCGATTCACGTTTTCGATGAGGGCCTTCGAGGTGAAGGTAGCCCCAGTGACGGCATCCACCTGCTTGGCTTTGGCCTCCTTGAGCGTCAGGCCGTCCCACGCGTTCAGCAACGTCTTCTTCACCATATTCAGATACTTCGGACCCTCCTGGTTCTTCAGCACCTCAATCTTCTGGATCTTATTCTTCTTGATGTAGATCTTAATGGGAACGGCTCCATTGTAACCTTCCACATCCTTGGCTATCGTCGTGGTATTTACTACATACATGCCATCCTCTTTCGTGATGACCTCATCACCAGCCTTGCCGGCACTCATGAGAACTGCGGCAAGAGCAACTAAAACTAAACTTTTCTTCATATTCATAGGCTGCAAAGGTAGGTAAAACTGCTCATTCAGCCAAATATTTTGGAAAGTTTTACCATAAATTTAGAGGTCGTTCAGAAATTATTGCGTACCTTTGCAGTCATGAAAGTCATCGTATCGAAAGAGATTGAGCAGGTCTGTCCTACATTCGTGGGAGCCTGTGTAGAGGCGGAGGTGGTGAACACGCCCTATAGTGAACCGTTGTGGAAAGAGATCAACGCCCTGTGTGAACACTACAGGCAGACGCTTACCACAGAGACGCTGAAGGAGATGAGCAGCATCGCTGCCACCCGCAGTGTCTATAAGGCCTGTGGCAAGGATCCTTCGCGCTATCGCCCTGCCTCAGAGGCACTCATCCGCAGGGCCCTTCAGGGTAAGTCGCTCTATCAGATAGACACCCTCGTCGATCTGATCAACCTCGCCTCCATCGTCTTTGGCTACAGCATCGGCGGCTTCGATGCCGATAAGTTCAAGGGCGACACGCTGACATTGGGCATCGGACGTGAAGGCGAACCCTACGAGGGTATTGGACGAGGGATGATCAATATCCACGGCCTGCCCGTCTACCGTGATGCAGAGGGTGGGGTAGGCACGCCCACCAGCGACAATGAGCGTACGAAAATCGAACTGAAGACCACCCACCTCGTGGTGCTCATCAACGGCTACGACGGCAATGAGGCGCGCGTGATGGAGAATGCCCGTTTCATTCAGGATCTCATCCGCAAATACTGCCAGAGCGACGGAGGTAGTTATACAGTATATCGCCCATAAGGGCGTTCTCCCAAGAAAATTCTTAAGAATTTCTTGGAATTTTCCTCGCTAATTCGTATCTTTGCACCCTCAATCGGAAAAAACGATAAAAACAAAGATACAATGGATTACAATTTCAGAGAAATCGAACAGAAATGGCAGAAGCGATGGGTGGAGAATGGCACCTATCGCGTGGTAGAGGATGAAAAGAAGAAGAAGTTCTATGTGCTGAACATGTTCCCTTACCCCAGTGGAGCAGGTCTGCACGTAGGTCATCCCCTTGGTTATATCGCCTCGGATATCTATGCCCGCTACAAGCGTCAGCAGGGCTATAACGTACTGAACCCCATGGGCTACGATGCCTACGGACTGCCCGCAGAGCAGTATGCCATCCAGACAGGTCAGCATCCTGAGAAGACCACCTTCGAGAACATTGACCGCTATCGCTCACAGTTGGATAAGATCGGCTTCTCGTTCGACTGGGAGCGCGAGGTGCGCACCTGCGACCCCATCTACTACAAGTGGACGCAGTGGGCCTTCCAGCGCATGTTCAAGAGTTACTTCAGCACATCATCGCATAAGGCACAGCCCACCATCAAACTCATCGAGCACTTCGAACTGATGGGTACGGAGAACTGCAATGCCCTCGGTACTGAGGAACTGCACTTCACCGCCTCCGACTGGCACAACTTCTCAGAGAAGAAGAAGCAGGAGGTGCTGATGAACTACCGTATCGCCTACCTGGCTGACACGATGGTGAACTGGTGCCCGAAACTCGGTACGGTACTGGCAAACGACGAGGTCGTGGATGGCGTCAGCGTTCGTGGCGGCTATCCTGTGGAACAGCGCAAGATGCGCCAGTGGTGCCTCCGCGTCTCTGCCTACGCCCAGCGACTGCTCGACGGACTGGAGGAGATCGACTGGACAGACTCGCTGAAAGAAACCCAGCGCAACTGGATTGGACGAAGCGAAGGAACAGAGGTAGAGTTCAACGTGGCTGACTCAGACAAGCACTTCACGATCTTCACCACGCGTGCCGATACGATGTTTGGTGTGACCTTCATGGTGCTGGCTCCTGAGAGCGATCTCGTAGCAGAACTCACCACACCTGAGCAGAAGGAGGAGGTAGAGAAATACCTCGACTACGTGAAGAAGCGCACGGAGCGCGACCGTCAGATGGACCACAAGGTGACGGGC
>JAFUAK010000250.1 GCA_017460765.1 Prevotella sp.
CGAAGGTCTGCCAGACCAGGACGGAGGCAGACACGACACCCGTACCGATGCACACCCACTGGTTGACGCCAGCGAGATAGAGGACCACGAAGAGGACGAAGACTGCAAGCAGCCCGCCCGCGAAGATGAAGAGATACTGCGACTTCAGCCCCTTGAACTCAACCGACTGGCCGATACCCTTGTTGATGTTGTACTCAGCCATTGGTCGGACAATTATTACTCACTATAGTCTTCCTTATACCTTATTATATATAGGCTTAGAGGAAGAATGAGCGCAGGATGGTAGCGGCCACGATGAGGAAGATGCAGGCACCGAACCATGAGGCGGCGGTCTTCGAGGTGTCGGGATCACCACTGGAGAACTTGCCATAGACCTTCACGCCGCCAATGAGTCCTACAACGGCACCGATGGCATAGATGAGCTTGGTACCCGGCTCGAAGTACGAGGTCACCATGCTTGTTGCCTCGTTGATACCTGCAAGGCCGTTGCCCTGGGCCATTGCGGTTGTGGTTGCTGCAGCAATGAGGGCTGCACATGCTACGAGTTTCTTGTTTGCGAACTTCTTTACATTCATTTTCATTTTTCGTTTTAATTGTTAATACTGTTGTTGATTGGTTGGATAATTGTTGGATTCAGTGGTTAATTGACTCACCTATCCGTAAGTTCTCTGCTTCATTGCCTTTTCAATTCGTTTAATTGTTGTTTATACATAGTCGTGGATATTGAAATCCTCGAATCTCTTAGGGATGGAGAACGTTTCCTTCGGCTCAGCCTTTACGTTATTCCTGTCTGAAGCAGCATCCTCCATTGGTTTGTTCTCGTACTTGTCAAACAAGTCGTTGATACGATTACCGATGTGCGGGAAGTCCTTGGTGACGGTGTCGAACAGTTCAGTGCCCTCCAGTCCCTTGAACACCTTCACTACGGAACGTTCTTCTTCCTCAGACATATCCTTTCGGCCCACATTCTTGAAGGCAAGGTCGATATCATCTATCGTGGCACCTTCTGCATAAGGTTCTTCAGGCTCGTCAGGTTCGTCGAACAGATTATCGAGTTGTTCCGTTGGCACCTGCTTCCAGACTTTCTTCTGCTCAAATTCGCAGTCCTCAGGGTTCACAGGCTTGGCTATCTCCTTGCCGTCCTCTGTCATCTCGCCTTTGGCAACAACCTCTTTTCGTTTAGCCTCTTCCTGTCTTTGGCGCATTCGCTCCATCTCAGCTTTCATGTTGAAGGAACTTTTGCCGATGATGTCCGCATCTTCTACTTTAGGTGACACTTCTGTTTTTGGACTCGCTTGCTTCCTGCCATGTGAAGGTTCCTTCTGATAGTGATTGAATATAGCCAGTTCATAGGCGATGAAGGCCAATATTCCAATGATTACGACGGTTGCCATTTGTCACGCTTTTTACGGGTGTCATTGAAACTGTTCTGGAGCAGACGGTCAATCTGGGCCTCATACCGCATAAAGTGGTCTGTCAGCACCATGTCCACGTAGGAGGAAATGTTCACGTCCTCAATGTTCAAGGCATTCACGATGGAACGGATACGGTCATGGTAGGCATCGCGGAGATAGGCAGACTTACCCCGTCGTGCTGCCTTATCCATCGGAGGATTGGAGAACAGGTTTATGTATTCCTCGTCGAGATTGCCCAGCGGTGCCAGATGGAATCTTTCATCATCATCCGCTTTTACGGCGTTGTAGGGATGTTCGCCCGGCAACACCTGTACACGGGATTTGTTTTTCTGACCTTTCCATAGAAGGTAGGTCTCTGCTGTTACTATAGCATATAATATCAGCAGTAAAATGATTTGTAATGCTGTCATTGCGTTTGAATGTTAATACATTTAATTGATAATACGGTTGGCCGTTAATACACATCATGATAGTTCTTATTGTACAGATTCCTAATCGGTTCCTCGAACTCCTCGAAGTGGTGGGCGAAGATGTTATCAACGTAGGTCGAGATGTTCAACTGATTATTGCCTATCACACTGATTATTCTCTGGATCCGCTCATGATACTCAGGCCGCATATACACCATTTTCCCCTGTCTTGCCAGCGTTTTCATCATTGGCGTATTGATGAAGTGGCTCAGAAAGAACTCCTCCGGGGAACACTCTTCATCCGGGATATTGTCAGGACTGTCACCTTTCCGCACTTTTAGTTTTGGCGGTTTTGACTTCTTCTGTCTCTGTACATTCTCCTGATTCCGCAAGGCATCCGCAGTCTCTTTTTCTTTCTGCCAGGACATATCTGGCGGGGCATCAGGACGGATGCCTTCGATGATATCATGAAAGTCAACCTCTTGAACGGTATTCTTGTCCATTGCCATTAAACGTTAATGATTCCCAACACCTCTTCTGCCAGTTCCCTGACGTTGCTTCCTCTGATAAGCGTCTTATCCGGCGGGAACAGCGTCGATCGGAACAGCGGACGGTTTTCCTCTTTCTCACCCTCCCTGCGGAATCGCTTACTGTCTGGGACGTATGTCTTCAGGGCAGAAAGGCCAAGTTCCGCCATCACTTTGTCGTAGATGTCATAGAGTCCCGTCTTCTCACGGCCGTCCACCATGTTCCATACGAAGTACAGGCCCTTGATGTTGGTCCAGCCCGTGGTAATCATGTGGTCGTTGATGGCCTTCGCAAATGCGAGGGAACTCTGCATGACCACACGGTCTGCAATTGCCGGACAGAAGATGTAGTCCATCGAGGCAACCGTTTTCAGCACTCCCTCGTTGTCCATTGTGCCAGGCAGGTCAAAGAAGATAATCTCAGGGGCATTCTCCATCTCCTGAAGTTTTCTGGCAGCATCAATGGCATCCCCGGGACGGCTCATAATCACA
>JAFUAK010000036.1 GCA_017460765.1 Prevotella sp.
ACGAGGGCTATGCCGTCTACCAAGTGCGACTCTCCCGGCCTGGCATGACGGCTCTATACCTGTCTTCCGACAGTATCGATGTGGAAGCCCGTAAGGTTTACTGTCACTATACCAAGACCGGCACGGAAGATGAGACCATCCAGCTCACCGTGGCAGGATATCAAGTATATGTCAAGAGTGCCTACGGAGGAACTGTCAAGGTAGAAAACGCGAAAGCCCAAAAGGGCGAGAAGGTTGTCTTCACCGTCACGCCCAATGAGGGGTGCAAGCTGAGGCAGATCAAGACCAGTCCTGCCGGCATAGTAACCATCTCGAAGGACGATGTCGACGATGTGACAGGTGCCGGAAAGTATTCGTTCATCATGCCCACCTCCTACATCAGGCTGCTACCCGAGTTCACCGTCCCCATAGCCACCACGACAGATCTGGAGAGCATCAGTTCACAGCCGGGCGAGTTCCTGCTCACAGAGGATCTCGACCTGGGCAACTCATGGAATAAAAGGATTTTCCTATCAAGCGAGTTCAACGGCAACGGTCATCACATCACCTACGGCGGGCAGAATAGTCTTTTCTATGCCGTCAGCGGTTCCGTGCGCCATCTCTATGTCACTGCCAATACGAAGGGCTCCGGCTCTGGTTCGTATGTCGGTGGCATCGCCATGATCAATTCCGGTCTCATTGAGGACTGTGAGGTGAGCGGCACGATCACCAATCCGGTAGCCATCGCTACGCTCAATTCCTACGCAGGCGGTGTGGCTGGCCAGAACACCGGAGGCACTATCTCCCACTGCCATGTAGTCTTCGATGCCATCGATGCACCGACGTCCTGTGGCATCGCTTGGCAGGGTTCGTCGGGTACCATCAAGGACAACGTCTTCAACAGCCAGTTCGGCGCCAGTGGCAAACATCTGTATATGGTTAGCAACGACAGGAGCAACTGCACCATTGAGGATAATACCTATATTGCCAACCCTGGCAACTCGAAGGCGGAGGTTATCAGTGGCGTGAGACTCGGTACGACCGACGAACTGGTGGAGCAGGCCAAGGACCTGGCAGACACCTACCCCGTCTTTGCGGCCAGCATCAAGAAGAAATACTCCAATGTCTATAATGTCAACCTCCAGACCTCCACGGACGTGCAGGTTGTCAACCGGTCGGGAGAGTCGGCTGTACCCGGTGCTGTAGTCACAGCATCCGTGCGTGTCACCGGCAACAACCACCTGGAAAGCATCTACATGGAAGGCACCGACGGCAGCAACCGCCAGAGTGTGGCATTTACCGATGATACCGAGAACGGCTATGCCTTCTCGTTCACGATGCCCGAGCATGATGTCAATGTCGTCTTCCAGACGAAGACGGGTCGTCTGATTCAGACCTCCAAGAATCTGATAGACATAAACAATGTACCCGGTACTTACTACTTAGTGCGCGACATCACCCTCAACAACTGGGGCAAGCAACTGTATCTGAACGGCACCTTCTACGGCGACGGACACACCATCCAGTATAATGCCTCGAGTTCCTGCTACGGACTGTTTTACGAGATTTCCAATGGGGCATTGCTTCAGGGACTGCGCGTCATCGGCGACGTGAAGACCGAGACCAACTGTGGCGGTATCGCCTTTACCAACAACGGTACCATCCGCGACTGTCACTTCAACGGCAGTATCACGAAGACGGCGGTAGTGACAAGCAAGAAGAAAAAAGCGAGCAAGGAAAAGGTAGCTGCCCTTGTCTGCATCATGTCTGAGGCAGGCAGCGTGGTTGACCACTGTTCGGCTACAGGCGAACTGAAGAGTGCCGCTATTCAGGATTTCATCAATGAGCATCCGCTGTGTTCGCAGACCGGTGCCAATATCGTCAACAGCGACTGGGTCAGCCCTGCTCAGACCGACAAGTATCAGGAGCTGACCACCACGGCCAATGCGGCACTGAAAGACTATCCCGTCTATGCTCAGGGCATCCTTGACAAGGTCACCCCCCGCTACATCTCGGGCAGCACGACGGGACGCATTGAACAAGGCCAGACGCTCGACGAGCTGACCATCACCGATGGCGAGCCATTCCTCTGTACGGATGACATTAAGGTCAACCGCGTCATCTATAAGCGCAAGACCATGACCGAACTGGAGCAGTGGGTACTCCCATTTGCCTTCGACCGCATCGCCGGTTCGGGCAGTTTCGAATATCATGAGACGATGAAGAAGGAAAGAGAGCTGCCGACCATTGAGGAAGGTCAAACGCTGACGCTAAGCAATACACCCTCTCCTATCAGCTATCAGCCCAACGAGCCGTGGCTGGTAAAGGGTGATGGCGGTGATTTCGTGCTGACCAGCTCTGCCGGTCCCATCACCATCAAGGCCATCCACCATACCGATATCAAGAGCTATGCCTCTGCCGTAGAAGAAGGTCATTTCTATGCCACCTACGACAACATACCTGCCAAGGAAGCCGCCAACAACCTTATTTATAGATGGAATGGCACGAAGCAGGAATTTGAGCTCGCCGATGGCGGCGATATCCTGCCCTTCCGCTTCTACCTGCAGTTCTACAACAAGACCAATAAGGAATTTGTGAAATACACCCAGACCGAGTGGGGAAAGAAGGAGGCAGCAGAATCGGGCAACCGCGCCGCCAAGGCCAGTGCACCGCGCCGCGCCGCTAATGTGATGGCCGATGGCTGGCAGCCCGTCTTCCTCGACCCGCGTCAGCCGCAGAGCATCACCGCCAGCATGTTAGACTATTACGAGGTGGCTTGTCTGACCGATGTCAATGCCGATGTCTTCGACGAGGAAGCCGACGAGCCGCTGGCTGTGGTGTCACTCGTCTATCAGCAGGTAGACAGCCATACCGACATCCCCGCTGCCCTGCCCCTGCTGGTACGCGCCAAGCGTTCGGATGCCAAGCCGTTGGCAGATGCACAGACGGGCGACGAGCTCGACGACGCCGACACAGACCTGCCGCACTACTGGTGCGCAGCCTATGGCAATCGTCTCGACATCTGGGCACTGCCCTCCTCTGAGCGTTATGCCGACCTGTCGGAATACAACGCCATGATGTTCGAAGACAACTACTTCGACCAGTCATTCCTCTA
>JAFUAK010000037.1 GCA_017460765.1 Prevotella sp.
AAGCGGGCGGGGATGATCTGGTCAGTATCCACATTCTCCAGAGGGAGAGGAATACAAGTCGATGTTATAATGTCGAATTTCTGTTTCATAATAGTTCTCTTGGATCTGTGATGACGCCTGTGATGGCTGCAGCGGCAGCCGTGAGTGGTGAGGCCAGGATGGTGCGGGCACCGGGACCCTGACGACCTTCGAAGTTGCGGTTAGAGGTAGAGACGGCGAGTTTGCCGGCGGGAATCTTGTCGTCGTTCATGGCCAGGCAGGCAGAACAGCCGGGCTGACGGATCTCAAAGCCTGCAGCCTCGAGGATCTTGTCGAGACCTTCCTGGCGGATCTGACGATCCACGGCCCAGGAGCCAGGCACGAGCCAGGCAATGACATCTTTGGCCTTCTGACGACCCTGAACGATGCTGGCGAAGGCACGAAAGTCCTCGATACGGCCATTGGTACAAGCCCCGAGGAATACATAGTCGACCTTCGTGCCGAGGAGTTTCTGACCAGGCTTAAAGCCCATATAGTTCAGAGATTTGACAATTTGACTATTTACTATTTGACTATTGCTTTTAGAATTGTCCAATGGTGAAATGGTGAAATCGTCCAATAGCGGAATCGCTTCAGCGATTCCGATACCCATGCCTGGATTGGTTCCATAAGTGATACGGGGTTCGATATCTTCTGCACTGAAAGTCAATTCCTTATCAAACACGGCATCATCACCGCTCTTCAGCGTCTTCCAATAGGCGACGGCCTTCTCCCAGTCCTCACCCTTAGGCGCATATTCGCGGCCCTTGATATAGGCGAAGGTCGTCTCATCCGGAGCGATGAAGCCACCGCGGGCACCCATCTCGATGGAGAGGTTGCAGAGCGTGAGGCGGCCTTCCATCGATAATGCAGTGATGGTATCACCTGCATATTCCACAAAGTAGCCGGTGGCACCGCTGGTCGTGAGTTTCGACATGAGATAGAGGGCGATATCCTTGGCAGTAACACCCTTCTGGAGTTGGCCGTTGATGCTGATACGCATCGACTTGGGCTTCTGCTGAAGGATGCACTGTGAGGCCAGCACCATCTCCACCTCACTGGTACCGATACCGAAGGCCACAGCACCCATGGCTCCGTGCGTGGAGGTGTGGGAGTCGCCACAGACAATCGTCATACCTGGGAGGGAAAGCCCCTTCTCAGGACCTACCACATGGATGATACCATTGCTCTTGTCCATCATACCGTAATGCGTCAGTCCGAACTCGGCGGCATTCTTGGCCAGTGTGTCGACCTGTTTCTTGGATATAGGGTCCTCGATGGGCTTGTCCTGATCGTGCGTCGGGGTGTTATGGTCCGGCATACAGAATATCTGCTGGGGACGGAAACACTTCAGACCACGGGCGCGCAGGCCGTCGAAGGCCTGGGGCGAAGTCACTTCATGACAGTAGAGTCTGTCGATATACAACTGTGTGGGACCGTCGTCCACCTGCTGGACGACATGCCTGTCCCAGATCTTATCGAATAATGTATTCATGCTTCCTTCTTGAATTTGTTGATACAATCAATGTAGGCCTCAACAGAGGCAGTAACGATATCCGTATTGGCACCGAAGCCATAGTAGAGCGAGCCGTCGTACTCCACCTGCATGTGGACCTTACCCACATCGTCGGAGCCCTTGGAGATGGCCTGGATCGTGAACTCCTTCAGCGTCATCTGCTTCATGATAATCTTCTTCAGGGCCTTGATGGCTGCATCCACAGGACCATTGCCAGAGGCGGCAGCCTCAAACTTCTGACCGCTGATATCGAGACCGATGGAGGCTACCGACTTCACGCCCTTACCCGTGGTCACCTGCAGGAAGTCGAGGCGTACGGCATGGGCATCGGCGGTATCTGCCCCGGCGAGCATCAGCACGTCGGCGTCCGTCACCTCCTTCTTCTGGTCTGCCAGGAGCAGGAACTTCTCATAGACCTTGTCGAGTTTCTCCTCTTCCAGTTCCACGCCGTTCACATGCAAGCGGTGTTTCAGGGCGGCACGTCCACTGCGGGCCGTCAGCACGATCGAGTTGTCGTCGATTCCCACATCCTTCGGGTCGATGATCTCATAGGTATGCACGTTCTTCAGTACGCCGTCCTGATGGATGCCCGAGGAATGGGCAAAGGCATTGCGGCCCACAATAGCCTTGTTGGGCTGTACGGGCATATTCATCAGGCTCGACACCATCCGGCTGATGGGATAGATCTTCGTGGTGTTGATGTTCGTGTCGATGCCGAGGCCCTTGTGGCACTTCAGGATCATCGCTATCTCCTCGAGGGAGGTGTTGCCGGCACGTTCACCGATACCGTTGATGGTCACCTCCACCTGACGGGCACCTGCCATCACACCACTGAACGTGTTGGCCGTAGCCATACCCAGGTCGTTGTGGCAGTGGGTGGAGATAATGGCACGATCGATACCATCTACATGTTCCTTCAGGTACTTGATCTTCTCGAAATACTCCTGCGGCAGACAGTAGCCCGTGGTATCGGGGATATTCACTACCGTTGCACCGGCCTTGATGACAGCCTCCACCACCTGGGCGAGGTACTCATTGTCGGTACGCCCGGCATCCTCACAATAGAACTCCACATCGTCGACATAGCGCTTGGCATACTTCGTGGCAGCCACGGCGCGCTCGATGATCTCCTCACGGGTGGAGTTGAACTTGTACTTGATATGCTCGTCGCTGGTGCCGATACCCGTGTGGATACGCTTGTGCTTGGCATACTTCAGGGCCTCGAAAGCCACATCGATGTCGCGCTCCACGGCACGGGTCAGGGCACAGATGACAGGCCACGTGACGGCCTTGGAAATCTCAATCACGGAGTTGAAGTCACCCGGACTGGAGATGGGGAATCCTGCTTCGATCACATCCACTCCCAACTGTTCCAGTGCCTTGGCGACCTGAATCTTCTCTACTGTGTTCAACTGACACCCTGGTACCTGCTCGCCATCGCGAAGCGTTGTGTCGAAAATAAACAATCTATCACTCATAATCTCATAAAAAAAATAAAGCCTCTCGCACTCGGAAGTGAGAAAGGCTCGTTACTATTTAAATGTTTACTGTTTCTATGCTTTAACCTACAACGCACCTCGTCACTTCCGCCTGCTTTTGCAGTCGAATAATAATAAAGCCGTTAAGTAGATTCAGACTCTTCATTTGATCTTCTGTTTTTGAAATCGGGTGCAAAAGTAAGCATATTTTTCGTAATGAACAAATAATTCGTAACTTTTTTGCTTAAGATCGTGATAAATTATAACTTTTTATACTTTAGTGGTTCTTATTTGTTAGCAATTCTGTAGACTGCTTCCATGTCAGCGGGCGTCAGAACCTCCATCGCACCGATGTTCATCTTGCCACCACGGCTGCATTTGCCGACGAGTGTCTGGATTTCCTCGTCCGTAGCCTGACGACCGATGAGTTCCGGGATGCTCGTAGGCATGCCGATAGCCTTATAGAAGCGCTCAATAGCCTCGACACCTCTCAGGGCTGTGGCCTTAGGATCGGTGAAGTCGTTGGTGACACCCATCACATTCACGGCAAACTGCACGAAACGGTTCAGGTGCCTGTCCATCACGTAGCGGGCCCAGGAGCCCCAGATGGCAGCCAGGCCTGCCCCATGCGTCACTCCGAAGAGACCGCTCAGTTCGTGCTCCAACTTATGGCAGGCGAAGTCCTTCTCCGTGCCGCACTCGGTGAGGTCGTTGTGCGACAGGGAACTGGCCCACATGATGGCAGCGCGGTTACGATAGTCCTCTGGGTTCTTCAACACCTCGAACACGGCATCCTTCACTGTGCGCAAGAGGGCCTCGGCGATGGCATCCGTCAGCGTGGCATCCTCGTATTTCGAGAAGTAGCGCTCTATGGTGTGCATCATGATGTCGGTGGCACCGGCAGCCGTCTGATAGGGCGGCAATGTATAGGTGCGCTCGGGGTTCATGATGGCGAACTTACAACGGCAGATGTCACTGTTCACGCCACGCTTCAGCATGCCCTCGTCGTTGGTAATCACACAACTCGACGACATTTCGGAGCCGGCGGCTGGAATCGTCAGGATCACACCAATAGGCAGACAGGTCTGGGGCACGGCCTTGCCGTCCCAGAAATCCCACACCTCACCTGGATAGCCTACACCATAGCCGATGGCCTTCGAGGAGTCGATCACGGAGCCGCCGCCCACGGCAAGGATGAAGTTCACATGTTCTTTCCGGCAGAGGTCGATGCCCTCCTTCACTTTCGAGAGCAGGGGATTGGGCACTACCCCACCCAACTCGACATAGGGGATGCCGGCCTCACTGAGCATTTTGAACACCTTATCCAACAGACCGGAGCGACGGGCACTGCCACCACCATAGTGGACGAGCACCTTACCGCCACCATACTGCTGAATCAACTGCGGGAGTTTCTCTTCTGACTCCCGTCCGAACACCACGCGTGTCGGGGCATAGAAATTAAAGTCCTTCATATCTTGTCGGTTTGATGTGATTACTATTCCTTCTTCTCCTCAGCAGGAACGATATACTTGTCACCCGTCTGCTTCACCAGTTCACGGGCATAACTCTCCGGGAAACCAGGTCGCTTCACACGGGCACCGCCACCGAACTTGTTGCGCTCGAAGGTGTGGTTGGCATCCGTGGGCTTCACCGCCAGGTCGTTGTACTTCACGATGAGGAAGAATGCCAACTGCTGCCAACGGGCAATCATCTCGTCACCCTTCTGACAACTGTAATCGGTGAGGAACCGAATACGCTCCTCAGGTGTAGCCAGTGCAAGGGCCTTGGCCTCGATCTCAGGCTGAAGCCGGTCGTAAGAGGCATCGAGGGAGTCGCGTACCTCCTGCAGGCTCGGGAACATCATCGAATAACGGGGGTAGACCATGTTGGACACCCAGTTGCACACCCAGAAGGCATTGTCCATCGAGAAGGTGACGTCGTCAGCCCCCTCGCCGGAGAAGCACTTCGGACGACGGGTGATGCAACTGTACATCGGCGTATAGGCCACCATGTTGCCGTCGTCGTTACCGAACCAGAAGCAGGCACCCACCTCACGGGGCAGGTCTGCACGCATCTGGGAGATAAACGACCAGGCCGTCTGCTGCGTGGAGACAGGACGCTCGTTGAACACCTCCTGTCCATCGAGTTTGAAGGACAGTGGAGACGGGCGATAGGGCATCTGGTAGATACCACCGCCGATGTTCGTATCGAGGGCAAAGGGCGTATTCTCGTAGTGGTCGCGCATGGCATCGCGCAGCGCCTGGAGCGTCACCTTCTTGTTGGGGATGATCCAGAGCGGCATGGGCTTCGTGTCCTTCTCGATACCGGCAGCATAAGGCACGTACTCGGAGAAGTCGTCGGCAAAGCGGTTGAAGAAACTCCACACACGGGCCTCGCAGTAACGACGACCGGAGAAGTCGGGTGTGGCATAGGCCTCATTATAACTGAAGTCGGCATCCTTACCGTCGAACCAGCCCATCGTACGGGCATAACTTACCACATTGTCGGAACAGACAACGAGGTTGGGCACGGGTTTCTTACCGTTCACGGGATACTTCTTCTGCAAGTCCTTCATCTTCACCTGGACGTAACGACCATCGAGGAACTTGGTGATACGGCTCTGGTTGGCATGGGCGGCGATGGCATCGTCAGGGATGCGGACGGCCACCCAGACCGTGCGCTCCTTGGACTTCGTACGATCCGGTCCGCAACCCATCATCTCCAGCATCCACGCCTCGTCCTTGTCGGCCACGGAGAAGGTCTCGCCCTCGGAATAGTAGCCGTACTGTTCCACGAGGGAGGTCATCACCTGCAGGGCCTCACGGGCGGTCTTGGAGCGCTGGAGGGCGATGTAGATCAGTGAACCGTAGTCGATGATACCCGTCGAGTCGGCCATCTCATGACGCCCGCCGAAGGTGGTCTCGCCGACTGTCACCTGCCACTCGTTGGAGTTGCCGATGACATTATAGGTTTCAGGCACCTCGGCGATTTCACCGAGATACTTGTTGGTATCCCACTCGAAGACCTTGCGCATCTCCCCTGCCTCATGCCTGGCGGCGGGATAATGGTAGAGGGGCATAAAGGCGCCGTAGGAGTCGGCATTGTAGGTGACAAACACAGAGCCGTCGGCACTGGCCTTCTTGCCCACGATGAAATTAGTACAGGCCATCGCGTAGGTTCCGGCGATGAGCCATGCAGATAAAAGCAGTTTTCGTTTCATACCTTAATTATATATATTAGCATGCCTTGAACGACATGTCCAGTCCTTTCACGGAGTGCGTAAGGGCACCCACGGAGATAAAGTCGACACCCTGTTCGGCATAGTCGCGGATAGTGTCGTAGGTGATACCGCCCGAAGACTCGGTCTCGTAGCGATGGGCGATGATGTCGACCGCCTTCTTCGTATCGGGCACGGAGAAGTTGTCGAGCATGATACGATCCACGCCGCCATGGTCGAGCACCTGCCGGAGTTCGTCGAAGGAGCGCACCTCGATCTCAATCTTCAGGTCGAGCCCCTTCTCCTTCAGATAGGCATGGCAACGGTCGATGGCATTGGTGATGCCCCCGGCAAAGTCCACGTGGTTGTCCTTCAGCAGGATCATGTCGAAGAGCCCGATACGGTGGTTACAGCCACCGCCGATCTTCACGGCCTGTTTCTCGAGCATACGCATGCCCGGAGTGGTCTTACGGGTATCCAGCACACGGGTGTTCGTACCCTTCAGACGCTGTACGTACTTGTCCGTCATCGTGGCGATACCGCTCATGCGCTGCATGATGTTCAGCATCAGGCGCTCCGTCTGGAGCAGGGAACGGATCTTTCCTGTCACGATCATGGCGATGTCGCCCTTCTTCACCCGTGTCCCGTCCTGCATCAGCACCTCCACCTGCATGGTGGGGTCGAAGCGGCGGAACACCTCCTTGGCGATTTCCACACCCGCGAGGATACCGTCCTCCTTAATCA
This sequence comes from Prevotella sp., assembly GCA_017460765.1. Classification (GTDB taxonomy): domain Bacteria; phylum Bacteroidota; class Bacteroidia; order Bacteroidales; family Bacteroidaceae; genus Prevotella. The sequence goes on from JAFUAK010000037.1 coordinate 6,974, forward strand.
GCAGGTGGGACTTGCCCATCGCGTCCTCAGGGATACAGCACAACGTAGTATGGTCGCCATCGCCGATATCCTCGGCAAACGACAGATCAATCAGTCTGTCAACGAGTTCGTCTACACTCAGCATAACTTATTACTTTTCACTTCTCACTTCTAAAAATAGATGCCCAGTCCCACTCTCAGACCGAAGCCGGAGCGGTCGCTATCATGGAAACTGTGCTCGTAGTAGAGTTCCGGTTCGATGGTGGCATGCTTGCTCAGGAAGAAGGCATAGCCTGCATAGAACTCGGGTACGAAGTCATCATAGCCTGTATCCCAGCGGGTAACGTGGGAATACTTGGCTGTCGTACCGGCATAGATGCCTATCTGCTCGATGTAATAACGCACACCTGCACCGATGTTCGTATTGATGACACTGCCATTAGACATGTTCTCGTACCCAAGGACACCCAGCACCATCCAGTTGTCGAGGAACAGGTAACCAGCCTTGGCCTGGAGATTCAG
>JAFUAK010000006.1 GCA_017460765.1 Prevotella sp.
ATCACATCGTCGATACGGCCCTCGAACCAATAGTAGCCGTCCTCGTCGCGCCAGGCCATATCACCCGTATGGTAGATGCCGTCGTGCCAGGCCTCGCGCGTCAGTTCCTCGTCACGGTAGTAGTGCTTGAACAGACCGATGGGCTTGCGGTCGCCGACGCGTACCACGATCTCACCCTTCTCACCGTCCTCACAGGGCGTACCGTCGGCACGCAGCAAGTCGATGTCGTACTGGGCGTTGGGCATACCCATCGAACCGGGCTTCGGCTCCATCCAGGGGAAGGTGCCGAGGGTCATGGTGGTCTCCGTCTGTCCGAAGCCCTCCATCATCCTGATGCCCGTCTTCTCGTAGAACTTCTCGAAGACGGCGGGGTTCAGGGCCTCACCGGCCGTCGTGCAGTATTCGAGCGACGACAGGTCGTACTTCGACAGATCCTCGCGGATCATGAAGCGGTAGATGGTGGGCGGTGCACAGAATGAGGTCACCTTGTATTTCTCAATCTGCCGCAACAGGGTGTCGGCATTGAACTTCTCATGGTCGAAGACGAAGACCGTCGCTCCGGCGAACCACTGGCCGTAGAACTTACCCCAGACAGCCTTACCCCAGCCCGTGTCGGCCACGGTCAGGTGGAGCGAACCCTCGTGGAGGTTGTGCCAGAACACACCCGTCGTCAGGTGTCCCATGGCATAGAGGTAGTCGTGGGCCACCATCTTCGGCTCACCGCTCGTGCCACTGGTGAAGTACATCAGCATGGTGTCCTCATTGTCGTTCACGTGCTTCGGACGTACAAACTTCGGGGCCTGCTGCCACTCGCTCTGCCAGTCGTGGAAGCCCTCAGGGATGGGCTTGCCATGATCGGTCACAGCAATCAGAGTATCCACCGTCGGACTTTCCGGCATGGCCAGTTGGATCTGCTCCGTCACATAGGGATCATCCACACAGATAATGGCCTTGATCGAGGCACGGGTGTTACGATAGATGATATCTTTCTTGGTCAGCATGTGGGTGGCCGGAATCACGATGGCACCGATCTTGCACAGGGCGAGCATGACGACCCACCACTCATAGCGGCGCTTCAGGATGAGCATCACGGGGTCGTTCTTGCCGATGCCAAGCGACATCAGATAGGAAGCGGCCTGATCGCTCTGCTCCTTCAACTCTCCGTAGGTTGTGCGAATCTCGTCACCCTGATCGTTCGTCCACAGGAGGGCCAGTTTCTCCGGGGCCTCCTCAGCCCAGGCATCCATCACGTCGTATGCGAAGTTGAAGCCCTCAGGGATGATGAACTCCAAGTTCTTGTTGTAATCCTCTACAGACTCGAAATGCGTCTGCTTTAAAAATCTTTCTACCATTTCTTACATTTTTACCTTTTTACTTTTTTACCTTTACTCGACTGTAAAGGCGAGGAATCTCACGGCCTTGTCGCCCACTGCCTTCATGCCGTGGGGCTTGGTGGAGTCGAAATAGATGGAATCGCCCTCCTCGAGCACCATCGTTTTGCCACCAATGTAGAGTTCCATCTTACCCTCAAGAATGAGGTTGAACTCCTGTCCTGGATGGCTATTCTTATAGATGGTGTGGGCCTCGGGCTTCGGCTCCACGGTGACGATGAACACATCGGCCTTGTGGTTCACGAAACCGCTCACCAGACTCTGGTACTTGTAGGCCTTGGTACGCTCAATGCTCACGCCCTGTCCCTTACGCACGACGAAGTAAGACTTCATGTGTGGGGTCTCAGCGAAGATCAGTTCTTCAGTCGAGATACCGTACTTACGGGCAATCTTCATCAAGTTGGAGATGGTGATGTCCACCTCTCCGGCCTCAATCTTCTCATACTTCTCAGCGCTGATGCCGATGGTCTCGGCCATCTCGCTGACGGGAATGTCGAGCACGTCGCGCAGTCCGCGAAGGCGCTCACCAATTTGCTTCAGTTGTTCATCCATAATAGTTTATGCTTAATTTTTGGCTGCAAAATTACGGAAAAACAATGAAACACCAAAGAAAAAGGCTGATTTTCTTCGGTGTTTCATTGTTGTTAGCCCAAGTGGCATTGACTATTGCCCTACTGCCTGTCGGTATTCCAGCAGTTTGTTCTGGTAGTCGGCAATGGCATCTGTGTGCTTGTCGCACGACTGCTGGTAGAGCATCTGTGCCTCGAGCAGATCGCTCATCTTCGAGGTACCGGCCCGATAGTAGTCGCGGTTCAGGCGCAGGTTCTCCTCGGACTGTTCGATACTGCGCTGGGCAATGGCGAGTTGCTGGTAGGCTTCCTCCACATCGTTCCACGCCTTCTGCATGCGGATTTTTAGGAGTTCTGCGTTGTCGACCATCTGTTCCTCGGCCTTCTGCTGCTCGATCTTACGGCGCTTGATGGCATGGGAGCCACCCCACCAGTCGGAGATAGGTACGCTGACGGAGGCAAAGACCATGCCGAAGGTATGGTTGGTGTCGAGCAGGTTGTGGTAATTATAGCCAGCGCCCACACCTACGGATGGCAGGTTCTTGCCCACCTCCATCTTCTTCTGGAGCGTAGCGGCCTCCACCTGCTTGCCGAGCAACTGGTACTCGGCGGTTCCCAACAGAGCCTGTTGGTGATCCTGCTTGTATTCAAGTGGAGAGAGGAGAGAGGAAGAAGGAGAGAGGGTAAAGGTGGTGTCGCGCAAACCACAGTACTGGGCGAGGAGCAGGCGCACGAGAAAGAGCCCGTTCTGGAGTTTCAGTTTCTGACTGGCGATATCGTTCTGGCGGAGTTGCACCTGCAGGAGGTCGTTGCGCATGGCGACACCGGCGCGCACAGCCACATCGGCATCCTTCGCCACGTCGGCCAACAGGGCCTCCACAGCCTCCACGGTCTTCATCTTCTCCTGTAGGGAGACAATCTGCCAGAAATACTGTTCGGCAGTCTTCTCCACCTCGTTCTCAGAGAGTTGGTACTGCAAGCGACTGACCTCCTCGCCGACCTTCGCCAGTTTGTTGCCGTTGATGATCTGACCACCGGCGAAGACGGGCTGGACAGCCATCACGCTGGCTATCGTTCCGTTCTTCATCATGGAGATGCTGATGGGGTTCGACAGGGCTGCCAGGGCCTCAGCAGGGAAAGACTGGGCGAGGGCGGCTCCCAATTCGGGGGAGATCTGCTCCGAGAGGTTTATGTTCATCTCGGCCATGCCCTTGTTGGCATTGAACCAGAGACCCGTGCCACTGATATTGGGGAAATACTTCGTGAAGGCCTCCTTGCGCTGCTGCTGGGCGGCGTCGATGCCCAGTTGGGCACTGCGGATGGCGATGTTGTTCTGACGGGCAGAGTCGAGGATCTGCTCCAGGGTATATTGCGGCTGGGCTGCGATGACATCGCAGCATACGAGACAAAAGCAAAGTGATAATATCTTCTTCATACAATTGTGAATTGTGCATTACTTAGTACTTACTTTCCAATAGATGACGGGGAGCATGGTGACGACCATGATGAGGGAGCCGATACCACCGGCAAAGATGGTGACACCCACAGGCATCCAGAACGAACTCTGGGCGATGATCATCGGCACCACACCGACCGCCGTCGTGGCCGTGGTGAGGAAGATGGGCACCATACGCCGCTTACCGGCATCGTAGGCTGCCTGCTTTACTGCAGCATTGTAGGCCTTACGATCCACAGTCCAATCTCCGTGCTCGGCTATATACTGCTTGATCAGGTCGATGGCATGCTCGAAGATCAGGATCTCGTTACGCATGATCATTCCCATCAGCGTGATGAGACCGAAGATAGAGGTCAGACCAAGAGCACGGTTCATCAATCCCAGACCGATCAGGGCACCGGGAATCATCAGGCCGAGAGCAGCCATGCAAACCAGCGTGATGCCGTATTTCTTGAAGTTGAACAACAGGAAGAAGAACACGATGATCATGGCAATGACGATGCCCCAGAAAATCTGTGGCAGGGCCTCGTCGCCGTACTCTATCTCACCGCCCACTTCTGTGCGCACACCTTGGGGAATCTCGATCTCCTCCTGCATGATCTGTGCGATGCGCTGCTCGACAGGAGAGGTATAGACACCCTGGGCGAACTGGGCTGTCACCGTGATGCAGCGCTCACCGCCGCGATGCAGGATACGGCTCTCGCTCCACTGCGGACTGACTTTGGCAATCTGGCGCAGCGGCACGGTCTTATTCGAACTGGTCAGTCCTGCCGACACCATACTGACAGGTGTGGCAATACCTAAGTTCTCAATGTCGGAGTAGGTCATATCACTGTTGTCGCGAACCACAATAGGCAGTTCATAGTCACCCTCCCAGATTTGTCCTACCCGCAGGTCGCTCGACGTGGCACTCAGTGCCAGAGCCGCCGTGGTACGGGTGACACCCAGTTGGGCGGAGGTGACGGGGTCGAGTTCCACATTGATAATCGGATAGGGCTGCAGGTAGTCGGTGTGTACCCACTCCAGTTCCGGCATCTCCCGCATGCGCTCCATCAGCCGCTCCGCCACGGTGTGCAGCGAGTCGAGATCTTCGCCATAGAAACGATACTCCAGTTCGTTGACCTCCAGATAGTCCAATCGCTTGAACTTGACGTAAGCATCGGGGAAGGCTTCGCTCAATTGTGGTTGATACTTGGCCAGCAGGTCGAGCGTCGCCTTGTCAGATTTCGTATTGACGATGAACTGCGCATAGTTCTTGCCTGCCATCTGAGGGGCATAGGCATCCATGAAACGGGGCGATGAACAGCCGATGAAGCCAGTGATGCCAGTGATACGCTCGTCAGGCCTCAGAGCACGATAGACACTATCGGCAATGACTTCCGTCTCAGCCATGCCCTTGCCTTCGGGCAGGAAGATCTCCACGGCAAACTGGTCGCGGTCGGCATAGGGGAACAGGCGGATCTTCAGTGTCGGCATGATGAGACTCGACAGCAGAATCACACCGATACCGCCGCCGATGGTCAGCCAGGGGTGAGCGAACGTCCAGTCGAGCACATGGTCGTAGGTGCGCTGCACCCAGTGGGTGATGGCGTTACCACTGGTGCTCACCTTGCCAGGTTTGATGATGCGGACTTCGAGGAATGGAATGACCGTGACGGCCAACAGCAACGACACCATCAGGTTGATGGTAATGGTGACGGGGAAATCCTCAAGCGCATCGTGGAACATGCCCTTCATCGTCAGCAGGAAGGGATAGAAGATAGCACAGATGCAGAGCGTGGCCAGCATCATCGGCATGAAGTACTGGCGCGACGACTCGATGGCGGCATCCTTGGGGGCAAAGCCCTTGCCGAGATATTCCAGATAGCCGTCAATCACTACGATGGCATTATCCACAATCATACCTAATACCACGATGAGTGCCGCCAGCGTCACAATGTTCAGTTCGATGCCTGCCATATACATAATGGCTACCGAGACAAACGTGCTCAGCGGAATGGTAACCGAGGCCACGATGGCCGAACGAAGCGGGAAGAGCACCATCATGACGAGGATGATGATCGCCATCGAGATAAGCAGGTCGCGCAGGAAGTCGCTGACACTCAGAGCCACCACTTTCGGCTTGTCGGCGATGCGGGTGATGGTCACGTCCTCAGGGAGTTCGTTCTGGCGGAACTCTTCGAGCACCTGGTCTATCTCCTTGCCGTACTCTACCACATTATTGCCGGGTGTCATCTCCATCGACAGCAGCACACAGGGGTGTCCGTCCTGTTCGATACGGCTACTCTGTGTATCGTACTCACGCACCACACGGGCCACATCGCGGACACGGGCCACCTTGCCCGAGACAGGGTCGCTGAAAATAATCTGGTTGGCGATTTCCTCAACGCTGTTTTCTGTCGGTGCTACATGGATGGGCACCTGCTGGTCATCGTCGCTGATGCTGCCACTCAAGGTGGTGATGCCCTGGGCCTGCAAGCGGCTGAAGAGCATCTGCTGACCGACGCCGTAGGCCTGCAGCCGCTGGCGGTCTACATAAAGCGATATCTGCTCCTTCTGCTCACCGAACATTTTTACATTGGCCACCGATGGGATACGGCGCAGACGGTCACTAAGGCGATCGGAGTAGTCTTTCAGTTCGCGATAACTGCGCTGTCCGCTCTCTACCGCAATGAGCAGGGCGGAGGTATTGCCGAAATCATCGTTGACCACTACAGCCAGCACCCCGGCGGGCAGCGACGACTTGAAGGTGTTCAGACCATGCTTGATCTTACTCCACACCTCGTCCTTGTTGTTCACGTCGTCGTTCAGTTTGACCATCACGATGCACATACCGTTCTGCGAAGTGGTAGTGGTCTTCGTGCGGTTCACCTCGCCATAGGTAAAGAGGTAGCGCTCCAGCGGGCGCGCCACCTGCTGCTCTATCTCCTCACTGGTAGCACCAGGATAGACGGCCACCACCACACCCTGCCGGATGGTGGCATGCGGAAACTCGTCTTTCGGCATCACGTACATGCCGTAAATGCCCATCACAAACAATATCAGTATAATGAGCAGTGATATGGAATAGTGCTCCAACGGCCAGCGGAGCCATGACATCTTCTCTTTCATAATTGTGAATTGTGCATTATGCATTGTGCATTAAAAAATCACCTTCGTTCCTTCGCTCAGTTTCTGATAGCCCTCGGTGACGATGCGCTCGCCAGTGACGATGCCACTGCTGACGGCAATGCGGTTACCCATGGTCTCGCCGATGGTTACTGTCGTGCGGTGGGCGGTGCTGTCCTTGGCAACAGTCCAGACGAAGAGCGATCCGTCGGCCTTCTTCTGCACTGCCGTCACGGGAATGGAGGCCTGTTCTGTCTGTTGCTGTAGCACAGCAACAAACTGAACGGAGGCCACCATGCCAGGCAGCAACTTGCGGTCGCTGTTCTGCACGTTGATACGTATATCATAGGTATGCGTCATTGCGTCGGCCACGACACCCTTTTCGATATGCCCGCCCGGCACCTGCTTGCCTACGGCCTCAACGGCGATGGTAGAAGGGGTGTTGCCACTGATGCCATTCATCTCCGCCTCGGGGATAGACACCTTCACCTTCACACGGCTAATGTCGAGGATGGTAACGACTGCCTGTGACGGCAGAGCCGTCTCACCGGCCCCAATCTGCTTCTTGCCGATGATACCGCTCACAGGGGCCGTCAGCCGACAGTCGGCCAGGTTTTTCTTAGCCACCTCCAACTGCGACTTCGCCTGGGCCACCTTGCTCTGGATCTCCACCCATTGCACCTCGGGCAGCGAGCCGTTCTCATGGAGCATGCCGTAGCGCTTCAGCGCATCGTCGGCCTGCATCATCGAGGCCTCGGCGGCAGACAGTAGACTGCGTGCCTGCGTATCGTCCATCTCTGCCAGCAACTGACCACGGCTGACGGCCTGTCCCTCACTGACAAGTACACGCTTCACGACACCCATGCCCGTGAAACTGACGGCTGTGCCCTCATTCTCCTCCACAATGCCTACATACGACTGTCCGGCACCTGCACTGCCCGATGCCACGACCTCGGTCCTGACGCGGGTGGGTGCCTTCTGACCGTCGCTCTTCTTCTCACTACAACTGCAGGCAATACCCATCGCCAGCAGTCCCAAAATTACCTTTTTCATATCGTTATCTGTTACTTTTTGGCTGCAAAAGTAGTGGAAATATCCCTAATATGTTTGTTCTTTTTCGCATATTTTATGTACAATTTCCCTTCTTATGGCGAAATAGAACATTATTCACTCCGAATTAGACATGACTTTTCGCTAATAATGCTTAACTTTGCATCCGAAATAGAACAAAAATATGCAACGAGAAGAGATTTCACTCCAGACATTAGCGGAAAATGAGGACATCAATATCGGCTATTCCGACAACGACATCGTCATCATCGACAGCATCCAGAAGTTTGCCGAGATCAGTGCGGCCCACGTCACCATGAACGGCATCGCTATCTGTACCAACGGTAAGGTACAGGCACAGATGAACGGCCAACAGATGGCACTCCACAAGAACCAAGTGGCGATCATCCCGCAGAATGTGATGGTGACAGATCTAATGGTCAGTCCTGACTTCGACGTGAAGGCCATGTTCCTGACCAACAGGATCCTGCAGAGTTTCCTGCGCGAGAAGATGAACGTGTGGAACGACATCGTGTATATCCATCACCACCACATCATCACGATGGAAGACGAGGACATGCTGTTCTACACGAACTTCTACGAGATGCTGCGCCTGTGTATGGACAACCGCGCCAGCCACCCCTATCGCACGGAAGTGATCCAGTCGCTCCTGCGCAGTGCCATCCTCGGCCTCTGCGGTTCACTGAAACAGATACTGCCCGACACGGGAATTTCCGCAGACCTGAAGGCATCCGACAACCACTTCCAGCGCTTCCTCGACCTACTCAACAGCAAGGAGATGAAGCACACCACGGTGGAGTCGTACGCCGAAGAACTCTGCATCTCGCCCAAGTACCTGTCGGCCATCTGCAAGAAGAACTCCGGCAAGACCGCCAACGAGTGGATCACTGAGCACGTGATGGAGGACATCCGCTACTACCTGAAATCGACGGACTACTCCATCAAGCAGATCTGCAACCTGCTGGGCTTCCCCAATCCCTCGTTCTTCGGGAAGTACGTGAAGTCCCACTTCGGCCTGACCCCTGTACAACTCAGGAATCAATAAAAACAAACGGGGCTTGGCAAAAACCAAGCCCCGCACGCGTATTATTTAAGATAGGTGTATCGGTAGTCTGTCGGTGAGACGAGCGTCTCCTTGATGACACGCGGGATGATCCAGCGAATCAGGTTGAACTCACCACCGGCCTTGTCGTTCGTACCGCTGGCACGGGCACCGCCAAAGGGCTGCAGACCCACCACGGCACCTGTCGGCTTGTCGTTGATGTAGAAGTTACCGGCAGCATAACTGAGTTGCTCGGTGATCTTCTCCACGGCCATGCGATCCTGTCCGAAGACGGCACCTGTCAAACCGTAAGGCGAGGTCTCGTCGCAGAGTTTCACAGTTTCTTCCACCTTGTCGTCGTCATATGGATAGACGGTGATTATCGGACCGAAGATTTCCTCTTCCATCGACTTGAAGCGAGGATTGGTGGTCTCGATGACCGTCGGCTCCACGAACCAGCCCTTCGACTTGTCGCACTTACCGCCCACCACGATCTTGGCATCTGCGGCAGCCTCAGCGTAGTCGATATACGACTTGCACTTGTCGAACGAAGCCTCGTCGATGACGGCATTCACGAAGTTCGACGGATCCTTCACGTCGCCCATCTTGATCTCGGCGCACATGGCCTTAATGCCCTCCAGCACGTCGGGCCAGAGGCTCTTGGGGATATACATACGGCTGGCAGCCGAGCATTTCTGACCCTGGAACTCGAAGGCACCGCAGAAGGCGGCTGTGACCACGGCCTTCTTGTCAGCAGAGGGATGCACGAAGATGAAGTCCTTACCACCCGTCTCACCCACGAGGCGCGGATAGGAGATATACTTGTCGAGGTTCGAGCAGGCCTGCTGCCAGAGGCTCTTGAACGTAGCGGTGGAACCCGTGAAGTGGATGCCTGCGAAATACTTCGACTGGGTGGCCACCTCGCCGATGAGGGCGCCGCTGCCGGGCAGGAAGTTCACCACACCGTCGGGCAGACCAGCCTCCTTGTAGAGTTGCATCAGATAGTAGTTCGACAGCAGGGCGGTGGTCGACGGCTTCCACAGGGCGACATTACCCATGAGGACGGGTGTCATGCAGAGGTTCGAGGCGATCGAGGTGAAGTTGAACGGGGTTACGGCGAGCACAAAGCCCTCCAGCGGACGATACTCCGTGTGGTTCAACTGGCCGTTGCCGTCCTTCGGCTGCATCTGATAGATCTTCGAGGCATAGTGCACGTTGTAGCGGAAGAAGTCGATGGTCTCGCAGGCGGAGTCGATCTCGGCCTGGTAGATGTTCTTGCTCTGGCCCAGCATACAGGCGGCATTCATGATGGGACGATACTTCGTGGCCAGCAGTTCGGCCATCTTCATCACGATGGCGGCGCGTGTCGTCCACGGTGTACGGCTCCACTCCTTCCAGGCTTCCATAGCAGCCTCAACGGCCATCTCCACCTCCTTCTTGCCTACCTTGTGATAGGTGGCAAGCACATGCTGGTGGTCGTGCGGACAGGTCACCTGTCCCGTGTTACCCGTACGGATCTCCTTGCCGCCGATGATGATGGGGATATCCACGACGATGTTGCTTTGGCGCTCCAGTTCTTTCTCAAGTGCGATACGCTCTGGCGAGCCTGCCAGATAAGCCTTTACCGGCTCGTTGGCCGGTGTAGGGAATGAAATAATAGAGTTGTTCATAACATATAAGTATTAGTAGTATAAAAATAAAGATCCTATTTCAGGCCGGCCCTCAGACCGCGGATGACAGCCGAGGTGAATCCGGCTGCCTCCATCTCATTGAGGCCCTTGATGGAGACGCCCTCCGGCGTAGTCACCAAGTCGATGGCGGCCTCAGGGTGCAGTCCTGTGGCGGCGAGCAGTTCCACGGCTCCCTTCAGTGTCTGCATCACGATCTTCTTCGCGTCGTTGGCCTTGAAGCCGATCTCGACACCACCTTCCGAGGCGGCACGGATATAGCGCAGGGCGTAGGCAAGACCACAGGAAGCCAGCGTCGTACCGGCAGCCAGGTGCTGTTCGTCGGTAATCAGCGTGTCGCCCATCTCGTTATAGATGTTCACGATGGTCTGCGTCTGACTCTCAGAAGCGTTGATCGGGGCGATGAACGTCATCGACTCCATCTGGGCGATGGCGATGTTCGGAATGACGAGGAAGAGGGGCGGACAATTGAGGTTCAGCCACTTCTTGATGCTGTCGGACGAGACACCGGCAGCCACCACGATGAGGAGTTGCTTCTGTGGATTCAGCACGCTCTTGATGCCTCGCAGCACCGTCTCCACGAGCCACGGCTTCACCACCACGCACACGATGTCGGCATCCTTGGCGGCCCTGTGGTTCTCCGAGGTCGTCTTCACGCCCATCTTGGCGAACCGCTTGAGGGTGTCCTGATTAGGATCTGCCACAGTGATGTCCTCGTTCTTGAAATACTGGCCCTTGACAAGCCCCTCTACGGTGGTGCCACCCATGGCACCGGCTCCGATAACTGCTATCTTCATAATGTCTTCTTTAGTTTTTCGATGAATAGGTCGGCCTCTGCCTTCGTCAAACAGAGCGGCGGCAGCAGGCGCAGGATGTTCGTGCCCGCACAGCCGGTGAAGCAGTGCTCCTGATAGATGAGCGGTTGGCGCACATCCTTATGCGGACAGTCGAGGTCGATGCCGATCATCAGTCCCCGTCCGCGGATATCAACAATGTGACTCCTGACTCCTGACTCCTGACTCCCGATTCCTGACTCCTGACTCCTGACTCCTGGCTACTGACTCCTGACTCCTGAATCCTGACTCCTCAACTCCTTCAGTCTTGAAATGAGATACTCCCCCACCTCATGGGCGTTCTCCACCAGATGCTCTTCCTCGAACACGTCGAGCACGGCCAAAGCAGCCGCACAGGCAAGGTGGTTACCGCCGAAGGTCGTACCCAACTGTCCATAGACGGGTTCGAACTCGGGGGCTATCAGCACGGCACCCATCGGGAAGCCGTTGGCAATGCCCTTGGCCACGGTGATGATATCCGGACGGATGCCCAGCCACTGGTGAGCGAAGAACTTACCACTCCGTCCATAGCCACACTGGATCTCGTCGCAGATCAGGACGGTGCCATACTGCTTACAGGCAGCAGCCAGACCCTGTGCAAACTCCGGCGTAGCGAGTTTGATACCGCCCACGCCCTGGATGCACTCCAGAATGACGGCACAGACATCTCCCTTCGCCAGTTCGGCCTCCCACGCAGCCAGATTGTTCATCGGCAGGTAGGTCACATGGCCGTTATCATTGATGGGAGCAATGATCTTCGGATTGTTCGTCACCTCCACAGCGAGACTCGTACGACCGTGGAAGGCCTTCTCGCACGACAGCACGCGCTTCCGCCCGTTAGTGAACGAGGCGAGTTTCAAGGCGTTCTCATTGGCCTCGGCACCCGAGTTAATCAGGAACAACTGATAGTCGTCGTAGCCGGAGATTTTGCCCAGTCGTTCTGCCAGTTCCACCTGTAACTTGTTGATTACTGAGTTGGAGTAGAAGCCAATCTTGTTCAACTGCTCCGTCACCTTCTCAATATAGTGCGGGTGCGAATGCCCGATGCTGATCACGGCATGTCCGCCATAGAGGTCGAGGTATTCCTGACCCTTGTCGTCCCACACTTTACAGCCCCGGCCCTTGACGATGTTCACGTCGAAGAGCGGATATACGTCGAATAGTTTCATGCGCGTCCAATTATATTA
>JAFUAK010000251.1 GCA_017460765.1 Prevotella sp.
GTTCAACCACAAATAACAAGCGTCATTGGATAAGGAAGCCAATGAGAAAACAGGAAGAGATCTGTTCGTAAGATAGGCACGGCTACCGGGAACGGCAGCACGGCTGACCTTAGAAAAGAGAAAAGAACACAAGAAAAGCCGTGACCAAAGACAAAGCCACAAACCACCGGCAAGCAAGAGAACCAAAAAGCGGAACCGATAGGATCAGCTGCCAGAACACGGAAGAAGAGGAGAAGATACGACAGAGAAACAAAGCCACAGACCGATTTAAGGGTCTGACAATAAAAGAGGGCGGATGATTGAGCCAGAATATTCTGTATAGAGTCTATATGGAAGGTTTAGAGCCAATTAAACAAAGGAGATAAGCCCGATCAGTTAAGAGGGAGTGTCGGAATTTCACTTCAATCCGTGTTGACGTGTTTTATGTCCACACGTCCACAATTCATCATGATTTCAAAACCACATGTTTTCGTGTCTTCATGTTTTCAGAACATCATATTTACATGCACACACGTACACATGTGTACATTATTAAATATATACATGTTTACATGTAAACAAGAAACAATAAAACTAAAAAGCATGATAATTTCGGTTTTATGGCTGTTTAGGGCCTATTTGATGCGATTTTTAGCAGAAAATGAGGGTATTTCGAATATTATTACTACCTTTACAGCCGGAAACAACGAGGTTTGAAAACAAAACCACATGTTTTCATGTCTTCATGTTGACAAATCAACATTATTCACATGATTTCACGTTTTCAAAACGACAATTCCACATGTACGCACGTACACATGTTGACATAAAAAAATAGTTCTTTGAAATATTGAAAGACTCTCCTAAATCTCGATTTTAGGCAGACTATCAAGGGCCTCCTTCTTCAGCTTGTCAACAGCGCGAACATAAACCTCGACGTATTTCAAGCTGCTATGCCCCAAAAGGTCAGCTACGACCTTTACATTGGCACCATTGTTGAGTAACTGTGTTCCGAAACTATGCCGTCCAGAGTGCCAGGTGATGTGCTTATCGATACCGACGGCATTCGTCCAGGCTTTGACATAGCGAATGCAATAATCGATGGATGGAAGATCAAAAATGACGGTTTCATCGGTAGCATCCTCCGGTTTTTCGCCGATAATTGCGAGCAGAGTGTCGTTTAAGGGGATAACCACTCCACTTCTGCGGCTATGACCTTCAGTCTTCCTCTGCCTGAACGAAATCATCTTGTTCTCATAATCTATGTCACCGTATGACAAGACCTTCAGGTCGCAGAACCTGATACCAGAGAAGCAGGTCATTGCAAAAGCACGGCGTATGACGGGATTTTCGCGGTCATAGGGTGTAGAGAACAGTTTCTGTAGTTCCTCGGCACTGAGGATGTCTTTTACAAGCATATCCTCCTTATTATCGAGAACTATGCCTTTACAGGGGTTCTCGCTGAATAAACCTTGTTCAACACCTGCAAGAATGACCTTTTTAAAGCGTCTGAACGCAGAAGAGACACCAGAACCTCGATGATGATCCTGGATGTACTGTGCAAATTCAGTCATCATCTTTTTATTGATATAACGAGGCTCAATCCTGGTTGTAAGATGCTGATATTGCTCGGCGAGGAATTTCTTGAAGTCATTGAAAACCATTTTGATGACTTTGATGTCCTTCTTCGGATATTTGTCGATGTAGGACTGAAAGAAATCCAAGAAGTTGACGGATCTCGACTTCTTCAAACGGTAGCCCTCTTTATTCTCCAGGAACTCCTGTTCGCGCTCAAATCGGATTTTGCGGGCCAAATCGATGGTTTCTTTGTTTTTCTGTCTCTGGGCAGTTGTTCTTGGATTGGCCATGATATACAAGGAAAGGGTTTCTTTCCTGCGTATGCAGGAGCCATTATCCTCCTTATAGCCTATCTTGTATTCGAGATAAAGACTGTACTCAGATCCATCTTTGATAGGTTTCTTCAGTAGTCTGGGGTTGCCAGGCTCAATAAGGAACATGTTTTTGCCTTTTTCTGCCATCGTATTTTCTTTTATTTTCCGTTTGTGTGCAAAGGTAATAAAAAGAATTGATTCAGGGTGTAGAAAAGGTGTAGTTTTTAGCAGAATTTAGGAAAAATGTTACAAATTGAGAAAATAAAAGAAAACGGAAAAATTGAGTAACAAGCTGAAAATCATAACATTTATCTCCCGACTTTGCTTTTGGTTTCTTTTATTTTCTGCTCGTCTGTACCCCGACCGAGAATCGAACTCGGAACTAAGCTTTAGGAGAGCCTTGTTATATCCATTTAACTATCAGGGCATGCGCTTTTCAGGTGCAAAGATACGGAGAAAACGCGAATTGGCAAAATTCTACGGCATTTATTTTCCGATAAGTGCCACTTATTGCGCAATAACCCTGCCTTATTTCTGAATAAGTGGCACTTATCAGGGAATAACCTTCCCTTATTCAGAATCCTCGCACACGATGTCAGGACGGGCGTCAGGTTCTACCGTCTCTACAAAGAGATTCTCTATCTGAACGTTTCGCGCATGGCGCACGAAGAAACCCTTCGCAGGGAGGTTGCCCCACATCGTAGCCTCAGGGTATTCCTTCTCTTTCTCGTCCTTTACAGATTCTACAATTTTCGCCATTTCATCGGTATTTACGCCTCCCTTATGATGGATGGATATGTCCGACAGCCAGACGTTCTCTACAGGATAGCCAGGCAGTCCTGTGATGCTGCAGCCCATCGAACCTGCATTGCGGATCTGAATATGGTTGAGACGGATACCATTGATCCTGCCCACATGATCGACGGGAACGATATGCTCCATATTGGCCCCGTCGGAGAGGTAGCCGCGCCCACGATTGCCCAAACGGATGAAAATGGGTGACTCCGTACCTTCAACGGTGAAGTCGGAGACGCTGACATTCTCAAGCACGCCGCCGTCGACAATCTCCAACGAGATAGCCGAAGAGCCAATCCACTGGCCGAAAAACTTCTCCCGCTGGTCGCTGCTGGGTTTCACCACGATGCCGGAGATATTGATGTTGCGGAAGCCACCGTTAGTCTCTGTGCCGAGTTTGACGGCATTGCAGTGGCTCGACACCACGCAGTCGCTGATGCGGATATTCTCGCAGAGACGGGGCGAGGTCGACTTGAGCGTAATGCCGTCGTCATCGCTGTCGGCAATCATGCCACGCACAATCACCTCATGGCAACCGTCGAGGTCAAGGGCATCGTTGTTGTAGTTATTGCGGTTAAAAACCCTGATTCCATCGATAGTAAGACGGTCGCAGGCCAGATAGTGCTGCATCCAGCAGCCGCTGTTCTTCAGCGTGATATCCTTGATGGAGATATCCTCGCTTTGGATAAAGCGCAGCAGGTGGGGCCGCGTGATGCCCTCGTCATTCCAAGAGAGTTTTTGGAAAGCGCGCCCGCGGCCATCGATAGTGCCATAGCCATCGATGACGACATCGTGTACCTTATCGGCATAGATCAGTTGGATAGTGCTTGTCTGCGTACGAAGCGACAAAAAGTCCGATTTCATCGGCATATAGTCATTCAAGTCCGTACTGCCATAAAGGGTCGCACCCTGTTCCAGATGGAGGTGGACATCACTGCGGAGCACAATGCTGCCGATCTTATAGTTGCCAGCAGGCACCAGCACCCTGCCGCCCCCTGCCTGAGAGCAGTCGTCGATGGCTTGCTGCAGAGCATGGGTACTGAGCACCGTCGTATCCGACTTGGCGCCATAGTTCAGGATATTATAATCTGCGCCCTTGGCTGACAGCGCTCCGAAGAGCAGGATGATGAGAATAGATTGCTTCATCTTACACCTTATTAATAATATAGATGGTGCAAAGATACAAAAATATTCCGAAATCTCCTTGTTTGTTTGGGGAATATTCACTACCTTTGCACAGCAATTACCCTAAAAACCAAACGAAATGAAGAAATTATTCATTACCCTAACCATCACATGCATGAGTATGACGGCTGTTGCACAGGGCATTTCCGCCCTCGACCAGTTGAAGGCCAACCCCAGGAAAGCCTACGGCACGGACTATCCCTACCAGCAGGACGCCGTCACGCTGACCAAGGCCCCGAAAGGCTACAAGCCCTTCTACATCAGTCACTATGCCCGCCACGGCTCACGTTACTTCTGGGCACCGTACCTCTATACGGAACTGGACTCGCTGCTGAATGTGGCCCACCGACGCCACCAACTCACCCCGATGGGCGAGGATCTTCGTGACAAGTTCAAGACCTATAAGCAGGAATTCTTGACGGGTGTCACCGAACTGACACAAGTCGGCTGGGAACAGCATCAGAGCATCGCCCGCACCATGTACAACCGCTTCCCAGAGGTATTCAAGAAAGGCGGCAACGTGATGGCTGTCAGTTCCCTCGCTGGGCGCTGCGTCATCAGCATGTCAGCCTTCTGCCAGGAACTGGTGCAGTGTAATCCGAAAATCGAGATCCGTGAGCAGTCGTCGCGCTTCACCCTCGACGCTGTGGTGCCAGGCGACAGGCAGAACCCCATCAAGCACCACTACCCCAAGGACATGAAGCCCCGCTACGAGAAAAACCGCGACCAGTTCAAATCATCTAACGCGCTGAACGACAAGGCGGTTTCGCAAGTCTTCACCAGTACCGACAGTCTGCCCTACAGCCCTAAGCGTATCGCCGAGCACATCATCGAACTCTACACTTCGCTGCCCAGCATCCAGCACGAGGGCATGATGGACGGCATCCTGACAGACGAGGACATCGTGAACCAGTGGGAAGAGATCAACCTCGGCACCTACTCTTGGGTGTTCGGACTGCAATACGAGACGATTCCCATCCTGGAGGACTTCATCAAGAAGGCCGATGCCGTCATCAGCGGAGAGAGCGACCATTTGGCCGACCTGCGCTTCGGCCACGACACCTGCATCGGGCCCCTGACGGTGCTGATGGGCATCAACGGTGCCGACCTCGACCCAGAGGATCCCTACGAGGTAAAGAACGTCTACCAGAACTGGGAGACCTGCAAGGCCTGCAATATCCAACTGGTGTTCTATCGCGGTAAGAAAGCAACTGACGATATTCTCGTAAAATGCCTGTTGAACGGCTGTGAGGCTACGCTGCCCGTTCCCACGACGCAGGCACCTTATTATAAATGGTCTGACTTCCGCGATTTCTACACGCAGCGCATCCAGAACGTTCCAACTAACTAAACCATAAAGAAAGATGAAAAGACTCCTATTACTCCCCCTGCTGCTCTTAGCCGCACTTTCGGCCAATGCCCAGAATCCGTATCTTCCTCTGTGGGAACACCTTCCCGATGGCGAACCCCGTGTGTTCGAGGATCCTGACAACCCAGGCAAACTGCGTGCCTATATCATTGGCTCGCACGATACGAAGTACACGGACTACTGCGGCAGCGACATCCGCATGTGGTCGGCTCCTGTGGAGGATCTTACCCAGTGGCGCGACGAAGGCCCCATCTTCTCGTGGTACGTCGACGGCCAGTGGGACATTATGTTCGCCCCCGACCTCGTGGAGGTGAAAGACAAGGCGACAGGCAAGAAGACCTATTACCTGTATCCTCACTCCCGCGGATGGCAGCGCGTGCCGATGGTGTGCAAGGGCGACCGTCCCAACGGACCTTTTACTCCCATCAACCTGACAGACGACGGGCGCCAGTGCCTGCCTGGCTCACTGATCGACTTCGACCCCAGCGTCTTTATCGAGCCTGTCACCAACAAGAAGGACAAGGACTACGACAAGGGTTTCCGCGCCTACGTGTTCTACGGTTTCCAGCATTCGACGGCCTGTGAACTCGACCAGAATACGATGTACTCCAAGCGCGAGGGTACCGAACTCATCGACCCCTTCATCCCTGCCAGCAGCCGCGACGGCAAACTGCTTGACAAGGAGGGCTCAGAGTACAAGGCACTCTACAAAGGACAGAATCCGCTCGACTTCAACTTCTTCGAAGCCTCCTCCATCCGTCAGGTGGGCAACAAGTACGTGATGGTGTTCTCTGGCTATAGCGGTACGGAATACGGCCTCGGTGCCACGAACTCCGCCCTGCGCTATGCCTTCGGCGACACGCCGCTGGGGCCCTGGCGCTCTGGTGGCGTGCTGGTTGACTCGCGCGGCGTGGTGCCCAACGAAGACGGTTCACATCTGATAACGACAAACGCCGGGCACAACACCCACGGCTCTCTGCAGGAAATCAACGGCCAGTGGTACGTGTTCTATCACCGTCCCCCTCGCGGCTTCGGCTTTGCCCGTCAGGCGATGGTGGCTCCTGTGAAGATTACATGGGATAAGAAGAAGGTGGCCGACGGCGGCATGGTGCGCATCGTAGGCTACGATCCCTATACGAAGGATAACGAGTGGACGGCAGCAGCCACCGACGGCATGACCTATACGGGTGCAGAGGTCACCAGTGAGGGTTTCCAGATCTACGGCCTGCCTCCCTATCAATACTACTCTGCTGGTATCGCCTGTTTTATGACTGGCGGCACGAACAGCAACGAATGGATGCAGGACAACCACGACGTGTGGAACAATTCGATGGATCTGGCAGGTATCACCAATGGCGGTATCGTCGGCTTCAAGTATTTCGGCTTCGGCGGTCTGGCCAATGCCACGAAGGGGCTGAATCCCTTTGAAGGCACGAAGGCAGGCGACGGTACAACGCTGAACCTGAACCTGACACCTCGCGGACACGGGGCCTTCAAGATTCACGTGCGCCTGGACAATCCCTGGAACGGACAGGAACTTGGTCTCATCGAGGTTTCCGCCGATGCTCAGCGCACCGCCAGGACCTATCAGTTGGCCGTACCTGCCGTGGAGGGTCTGACGGGCAAGCACGCCCTCTACCTCGTAGCAGACGGCCCGGAGGTGAAGGAGCCTGAGCGCCCGCAGTGGATGCGCCGCATGCCCCAGCGCCCAGAGGGCCTGTTCGACTTGCACGGCATCGGCTTCACGAAGGCTGGCGCTACAATCAACGTTCCCACAGTGCCTCAGGTCACCATTACGGCAGACGGTCAGAAGTTGAGCATCCCTGCCTCGCCCATCTATATGACCAATGCCAACGGCTATAAAGAATGTACCCACTACCAGGTCTACGGCAAACTGAACGATAAGTCACAATTGAAAGCCATAGCGTCCGACCCTGCCGTAAAGTTGGATGTGAGTAAAATCGTTGAGGGCCGCGCCACGATTAAGGCGACCTATAACGGAAAGACCAAGATTTATCTGATCAACTAAGTAAGCAGGCCATCCGCTGCAGGGCTTCTGCCAATTGGCTGCGGGGGCAGGCAATGTTAATGCGAATATAACCTTCACCCGTCTGCGGACCGTACATCGTGCCTGGGGATACCCAGACGTGAGCCTCGTTAAGCAGACGGTTGAAGAGATCGCCCGTAGAGATGCCGAGGGTGGTGTGATCCACCCAAACGAGGTAAGTGCCTTCGAGACGGGTCACCTTCAACTGAGGCAGATTCTTGCCGATGAAATCGCAAAGATACTCGTAGTTGCCCTGCAGGTACTGGCAGAGTTCATCGAGCCAGTCCTCGCTCTCGTTGTAGGCAGCCTGAAGGGCCACGATGCCGAAGGGATTCACATCGCACACCTCATTGATATTGATGGCGCGGTCGATGCGGCGACGCCAGGAGGGGTTCGAGACAATGATGTTGGCAATCTGGAGACCGGCGGTATTGAAGTTCTTCGAGGGCGAGTTCATCACCACACAGTCGTCCGTGATGGTGCCGAAGGGGATGAACTTATAGTCAGGCATCACGAGTTCGCAATGGATCTCGTCGCTGACCACCTTCACGCCATGCTTCTTGCAGATGTCGTACATCTTCTGCAACTCCTCGCGGTTCCAGACGCGTCCGCAAGGGTTGTGAGGGTTACAGAGCAGGAAGAGCGTCGTCTTCTCATCGGCGCACTTTGCCTCAAAGTCCTGCCAATCAACTTCCCAGTGGATGGTGGATAGTGGATATTGTCCACTATCAACTGGAAGAAGTGGACTTTCCAGCACTTCGCAGCCATTATTCTTGATGCTGGAGAAGAAACAGTTATAGGCAGGCGAGAGGATGAGCACTTTCTCGCCAGGCATGGTGAGCGCCTTGATGACGACAGACATCGCAGGGACGACAGCCGTGGTGTAGAGGATCCACTGGCGCTGGATTTCCCACTGGTGGCGGCGACGGAACCAGGAGATGACTGCCTCGTAATAACTCTCTGGCACGATATTATAGCCAAACACGCCGTGAACCACGCGCTGCTGCAGGGCCTTCTCGATGGCCGGTGCCACGCGGAAGTCCATGTCAGCCACCCACATGGGTATCATCTCGGGGTCGGCGCTTTCGTCCCACTTCACGCAGTTCGTACCCCTGCGCACCACAACCTCATCAAAGTTATATCTATTCATCTCCTAACTCCTTTACTCCTTACTCCTTTACTCCTTACTCCTCACTTCTATCACACAGTTATTCGGCTGTCGGACGTTCTCGTCGATGGTGATACTACCGATGGAATCGGCAACAATGTGCCCGCTCGTCGGATTCTTGATGTTCTCAATATGCCCACGGATGTCGGCCTCTACGGTGGAGTACTCGAACATGCGGTCGCACATCGGATCGATGGTGCAGTTCTCCAGCACGAGGTTCTGCGTGTAGCAGAGCAACTGTTCACCAGCCAGGTGGCAATTCACGAGGCGCACGTTCTTCGAGTGCCAGGCCAGATACTCGCCGTCGAGTTCGGAGTCGTAGATAGTAACGTTCTCGCACTCCCAGAACGAGTCCTTCGTCAGGATCTTCGCATTGTGCACCTCCACGTTCTGGCAGTACTGGAACACGTACTTCGAGTCGCTCTCCAGTCCGTCGACGTAGATATTCTTCGAGAACATGAACGGATAGGTGCCGCCGTGCAGTTTCACGTTCTTCAGCCTGAGGCCGTCCACCTTCCAAAAGGTCTCGTCGGCATCGGTGATTTCCACGTTCTCCAGTTCCAGGTTGTGCATCTCACGGAAGAACTTGGGGCCGTCGATACGCGAGTTCTTCATCACCAGGTCGTTGGTATACCAGATGGCCGAGCGCGAGCCCAGCGCGAAATAGCAGTTCTCGATGTAAGCCTTATCCACGTGCCACCAGGGATACTTGCCATAGAACTTACAGTCGTAGGCCTCCATGTTCTGACACTGCTTGATGCCCGACTCACCGTCGGTAATCGTGACGTTCTCCAGTCTTAAGTCATGTGTTGCGAAGAGAGGGCGCTCGCCCCCGAACTTCTTGTCTTTAATCAGTTCCATTGTCTTAGTCAAATTATACGGGTGCAAAGATACAAAGAAAAATCCGTAATCCATGTATACGGATTACGGATTATACTACCAATTTAAGGGTTTTTATTAATTCACTGCCAGCAGACGGCTGCTGACCACCTCCAGCGGCTCCATGCAGAGCAGGCTGTTGGTGAGATACATATCATTCTTGGCCTCGTTCATGCGATAGGTCTTCACGGATGTTACTGAGGGAGCGATCTCGCGATAGAGCGTCACCTCTGACGGTATGTCGTAAGCCTGCTGCTCGGCGTTCCACTTGCAGGTCTCCATGTTGTAGCCCTTCTTGTAGTACTTGTAGTTGTGGCGGAAGTCGTTCACCCAGCCCTTCTTGCTGTCGTCCCAGCGCATCACCTCACGGGAGGTGAGGCGGCCCTGCTCGTCATAACTGTAGCGATATTCCATCTTGGCGCACATCTGGCCCTCGGCCTTCTGCTCGTAGACCTCAATCTTGTGGATCACGCCGTCCTCCAGGTCTGAGTTATAGAGGTAGGGAGTATCCACGTCGTTGGCAGCGTTGAAGTACATCGTGAGCACTGTTGCAATGGTGATAATTGATTCCATATCCTTATCGTTTTTATTGTTATTTCATCTGTTTGACGGTGCAAAGGTACGGAAAGTTGCACGAACGTTGTGTTATCCGAATGTTATCTTTAGGTTAACGTTTGAAAAACCACGCCATGGATTTGGTTTTTTCAAACCTTTTGCTTACCTTTGCAGTAGAATCAGACATTCAAAGCAAGAGCATGCAGAAGAACAAATATAAATATGTGGCGGTGGGTGCGATGGTAGCCGTGATACTGCTGTTGGGGCTCTACATGTGGATGACCTACCGCTCGACGGTGAGGGACATCTCGGAGCGAGCCGGCAACCAACTGCCGTGGGCCATGTTCTACGAGAGTTACCACAGGGCCGACATCGTGTCGAAGGGCGACACGCTTAGTTTGCCCCAGTTGCGTGGCGACCTCTCGCTGGTATCCTCCGTAGAGGGCATGAACGACGTGCTGAGCCGCCGCTACCACTCGGAGATCTCGCTCGACACGCTGGCACAATACATGGACAGCCTGCTTAGCGTGGTAGGCCTGAACCGCGAGTTCACCATCCTGGAAGTCGATGGAATGGGAAAAATCCTGCGACGCAGCAACGACCAGCAGACGTCTTCGGCGTTGAAGACCCGCGTGTTCAGCATCCGCCGCGACCAATCCAGAGGCATCCAACTGGCGCTGAACAATCCCTATCCCGAAGTGGCGCGCCGCCTGAGTCCGCTCTTCGCGGCTAGCGCCATCATCCTGATCCTCTTCGGTGCCATCCTTCTGCGATTGCTGCGCTACCTCGACGAACAGAAGATGATGGCCGACCTGCGCAACGACTTCTCCTATGCGATGGTCCACGACATGAAGTCGCCCCTGTCGAGCATCATCATGGGCGCCCGCTTCCTGCACAGCGGCAAGGTCGACTACAAGCCGCAGATCAAGGAGAAATACTTCTCCATCATTGAGAGCGAAGCCGAGCACCTGCTGGCCCTAGTGAACAAACTGCTCACCATCTCGAAACTGGAGAACAAGAAACTCATCCTGAACAAGCAGCAGGTCAGTCTGGAGCCCATCATCGACGACCTCGTGGAGAAAGCAAAGACCAAGTCGGAAAAGCCCATCCGCTTCACCGTCGATCTGCTGACGAAGCACGTACAGGCCGACGAGCAGTACCTGGCGGAGGCCATCTCGAACCTCATCGACAACGCCATCAAATACTCCAAGGACGAGATTGAGATCAGCATCACCTCGCAGCAGAACGACAAGTACGTACTGCTGAAGGTGCGCGACAACGGCATCGGCATCTCCAAGGAAGACCAGCGCATCATCTTCGACAAGTTCGGGCGGGCCGCCATCCACGAGCAGAACCGCAAGGGCGGCGTCTCGGGCTTCGGTCTCGGACTGAACTACGTGGACCAAGTGATGCAGGCCCACGGCGGCAAGGTCAGCGTCGCCAGCGAGAAAGACAACTATTCGGAATTCACCCTTTATATCCCCAAGAGCGTATGATCAACCTGTTATTAGTAGAAGACGACGCCTCACTCGCCTATATCGAGAAGACCGGACTGGAAGATCTCATCGGCGGCTACGTGGTGACCACTGCCGCCAACGGCAAGGAGGGCCTGACGGCCTGGCAGGAGAAGCACCCCGACGTGATTATCTCTGACATCGACATGCCCGTGATGAACGGCTTTGAGATGGTGGAGCGTATCCGCGAGACGGATCAGGACGTGATTATCATCTTCACCTCGGCCCTCACCTCGCCCAACGACGTGAAGGCCGGCTATCGCCTCGGCATCAACAACTACGTGAAGAAGCCCTTCGTACCCGAGGAACTCGATGCCCATATCCAAGCGCTGATGAAGATGCGCGGAGGCGCCAAGAC
This sequence comes from Prevotella sp., assembly GCA_017460765.1. Taxonomy (GTDB): domain Bacteria; phylum Bacteroidota; class Bacteroidia; order Bacteroidales; family Bacteroidaceae; genus Prevotella. The sequence continues at coordinate 11,742 of JAFUAK010000251.1, forward strand.
GCAGAAAGAGACCAGCCACTATAAACTCGGCAAATACACGCTCGACGCAGACCACGCCACGCTGCGCAACGACGAGACAAACCTCTCACAGACCATCACCCAGCGCGAGGCACAGATCCTGCAGTTGCTGGCAGACAATAAGAACAACGTGGTGCGCCGCGAGGCCATCCTCAGCCGCTTCTGGAACACGGAGGACGACTATTTCGCCTCGCGTTCGCTCGACGTTTTCGTCAATAAACTCCGCAAACTGCTGGCCGACGAGCCAAGGATCACCCTGAAGACCGTCCGCGGCGTAGGCCTGCAACTGCTGGTAGACTAAAGATTCAGGCGCAAGCCTAACTGCAGGTTGAAGTTCGTGGGCTTGTCCTTGAAGAAGTTACGCACGTGACTCCCATTGTCGAAATAGTACTTGATGCCCGGTTCGGCGTACACCCCCAATTGGGGGATGATATCGTACTGCAGGCCCAGTGCTCCCTGCACGCTGAACTGTAGCCGATCCTTCCTGAACTCCACCTCTGTACCGCTGGATACGTACTTTGCCTTCACGTTGATATCCATCTGTCCACCTGCCGTCGCATAGACATTCAGGCCGTACAAGCGCCACAGGTGATACTGCCCGCTGAGCGGGATGCCCAGATAGTGGAGCGTCTGTTTCTGTTCTATCGGGTAGCCGTTGGCGATATTCGTAAAGTCGGAACGCAGGCGTGTATAGGCCACACCCGTAGACAGCGAGAATGCCGATGAAATGGGAATTTTTACGGTGAGTCCGAATGAAATGGGCTGATAGTGCTTCTGCCGCTCTTCGTAGTTGTAGAGCCAGACGCGCGAATCGCCGGCACGGGTGAAGGCATGGCCATAGTCATAGTTGGCCAGCAGTTCAGGACTCATCAGCACACCATTCCGATGCTGCTGGTCGCCAAAGCCATTGGAGGCATAGAGACCGAAAGCCACGCTATTGGAACGGCGATGCTTCGCTGCGGCAATCTTGCGGTCAAGTTCTGCCAGAATGGCTCTGTTCTCTTCAGGTTCAGGCAACTGGCGTATCTCAGGCCGAGCCTCTGGTTTGGACTCTGGCTGAGAAGCAGGCTCAGCAGGCTTTTCTACAGTCTGTTTTTCAGGCTCTCCAGCAGTCTGCTTTTCTGGTTCTCCAACAAACTGCGGCTCTGGCTGAATCACAGCCAGCACCGTCACTTCCGGTTCAGACACTTTCGCCGAAGGCCTGGACTCCACGATTGCTTTGGGAGCCTGCGAGACGACGGGGATGTCCAGGCTCTCCTCACTATTTATCCACAGCAGATAGCCGTTGCCGATCACCAAGCCTGCAAAGGCTGCTGCGATGGTCCACTTGCCCCACAGAGGAATACGGCGGGTAGGCTTCTCCGCTACAGGCGCAGGCTTCGAAGCCTCCTGCTTGGCAAGGGCGGCCTCGATACCGGCCCACAACTCCTCTGGGACAGGCTCTTCATAGTCTGCCAGACGGTCGTATAGCCGTGAACTCCATTCATCCTGTTTCATATCCTTTGTGAGTTTAAGTATTCTTGTATCATTTCCTCCAGCAGGTGCTTGGCGCGAGAGTACTGCGAGGCGGAGGAATTCCTCTGAATGCCGAGGCGGCGGCCTATCTCCGCGTGGGAGAGGTGTTCGAACACGTAGAGGTTCAGCACCAGCCTGCATCCTGAGGGCAGCCGTCCTATCATCCTGGTGAGGACTTCGGGCGGCACGCCGTAGAAGTCTGGCGGATCCTCCTCTACCGCTTCCGGCAGTTCGGCTGTCGTATCGATGGCAGCCTTCATCCGCTCGTTTTCCTTCACCCAGTCAAGGGCCCGGGTTGTCACAATTCTGGCTACCCAGCCTTTCAGCGAGCCCTCGCCTCGATAGTCGAATGAGTCTATGGAGGCGAATATCCTGACAAAACTCTCCTGCACGACATCGTCTACATCGTCGCGACAAGGGACATACCTAAGGCTGATGGCCATGGCATATCCCGAGAAGCGCTCGAAGAGGCGCCGCAGCGCCTGTCTCTCACCACTATGTATCGCGTCGAGCAGTTCGCGTTCTGTCTCCACTTATTTTCTTTTTTTACTAGTTGATATATAGTACAATGTTGAGCCATCACCCCATGGCCAATTCCAATTGTATATCATTTCGCCAGTCTTAAGGTTATATACCGTTTGGGATTCTGTAGGCAGCATGATAGTCCATTGATCTGTTGAAGTGTCATGCATAGCAACAGCCCCATTCTCCCCAATTAAATCTAACCGATAAGGAGTATCTCCTATTGTGAAGCCAAAAAAGAAACTTCGAGAATCCGGTTTTGGGGCTGTGTCAGGAAAAGCAGACTCTTCATATCCCAGACGTTCGGTATCTATATTGCCCAACAGATAAACAGTACTACTAGCCGTGCTATTATTTAAACTCACATATTTGTAAGCATCTGAGGATCCTTGCTGACTTAGATTCACATGTTGAACAACAAATCCACAGGCATGATTCGCACTTCCATAGAATGGTTCATCGGGATATCTGGCCAAAAGAGAGTCTGGCTCTGCCCAATTGGACACATCGCGGATTCGTGACAGAAGCGAATCTTCTGGCAAGAGGAACTCCATCTTAGAATCACTTACCATCAATTCACTATAACCGATTATATGACCGTACATATGCCATTCGCCCTCATATATATTTGTAGAAGAAGGAAGAGGGTTATCCATTGTTGAATTATCCAGAAAACCAACCAATTGGTAAGACTCCCTGAAATTCTTCAACTGTTCATCTGTCATCACTCGAAGAACCACATAAAGATATACTGTTTTCCCTATACCATTCTCTGAAGGTTCCGTTCCTCCTTGCTTGATGACTCTCATTTCAGTATCATTAACAGAGAGAATCCTAAAATATTCACCACGATGGCCATATACTTTACCTGTGACTTCATCATAGGAGGCAATATCTTCACAATAGAAAACATAGGGAGCATTGTTTATTGTCCCATGCAGAGAAGATACCATTTTCCCCTCAAAGAAATCATACATCTCTGGTGCTCCATCATTGCGACCCTCCCAGTAATCTTGCTGGATAATAGAACCGTCAGCCTTCATTACATGTGTCTCTGTCTCGCACCATCCAAAGCCCATGACATATTGTTTGAACGTTGCATAAGATACAGGAATAGAGGGGCCAAGCGACAGTTTATCAATTACGGCAGTGGAATCTTCTTTTGGCATCTCTGCAGGCAACGGTTCTGCGACAGAATCTTCTTCCGTAGTGCACGATGCGAGGAGCGACGGACCCAACAGCAACAGGCTGACGCTAAATACCAAACAATAAACGCTCGACTTCATCTCTTTCCATGTAAATTATACCTTCATCATCCATTATCTCTTTGCTGACAATCTCCTGCAGGCGAATCCTGCGCTGGATGCTGCCATAAACGGGACGGTCTGAGGGAGTGATGCTGACTTTCATTCGCACGCGATACTTTACTATCGGGTCGCAATCACTTTCCACAAATTCTGATGCCCCCTTAGAATCGTTAAGCCCTGCAATCTCAAAGGGGGCCATGTAGATGGTCTCACCCGTGCCGACCACCGTACCTACGAGCAAAGCGTACTGCCAGGAATCAGCCTCATCTTTGGAACGCACACGCGACCACTCGACATCCATCTCCACGTCGCGCCGGCCTTCCTCGCGGATACCTACGTACTCCTTGCTGAGCACTTTCAGCAGCCTGAATTCGTAGCGTGAGGCATCGGCCCAGTAGATGGCCTGCTCCTCCAGGGGAGCCAGCACGTCTTGAGCCTCGATCTGCAGTTTGTAGCGATAGCCTTCTTCGAACTCGAAGCCCTTGATCTCGTCCATCATATAGGTGGCCGTGCGATTGCCGGCATTGTCGGTAGCCTCCATAACAGGCCAGATGGAAGTGTAGCCACCCCAGAAGTTGCCGTTCAGCACGAACTCTGGCTCGATGTTGACCGTCCAGGTCTCAGTATACTTCCCAACGGCATTGTCGTCGGAAGAGCAGGCCGTCACGGCGGCCAGCATCAGCATTGCAAGTGTCTTCTTCATTTGAACCAATTATCTAATTCTTCTTTGGTCGTCGTATAAGTCTCCCTGACCTTCTGGAGTTGTTCGTCGGAGAGTCGCTGGAGCACGATATAGAGATAGATCTTCTTATTGTCGCCTCCCCTGACACCGCCGGGCTTGACGATCCAGATCTTCTGCGAACTGACGTTAAGGACGGTGAAGGCCTCCCTGCCGTCGAAATACACCCTGCCCGTCGTCTCGTCGTACTGCATCGTGTAGTCGAAGTGGGCGTCAGCGGGATAGGCATCCAGATAGACGAAGCGGGTGGCCTTGCCCTCGCCGAACTCATAGAACTCTGGGCCTCCGCCTACCCTGCCTTCCCAATAAGGCTGCTCCATAGCCGTCCCGTCGTCCTTGATCTCATAGGTCTCCGCCTCGCGCCAGCCATAGCCGAGGGCGTACCTGCTGAACTCGTCGGCGCTGACGATTTCCCTGTCATTCACGACAAATTCGCCTGAACTGTTGTATTCGCCCAGCGGATTGTCCTTGTCACAACTGGCCAGCAGACCTGCCGCCAGCAGTAGCATGGTTGCTATCCTTAATCTCATAGTCATACCGTTTATTTTAAATCTTCGTCTATAGATTAAACTGCAAAATTAGAAAACCTTGCACGGATTTGCGAAGATTTAACCTATTTTAATGCTTCAGGCTTGCATTTGGTCCATCCCTGCCGGATAGGTCCCCGTCCCCCTTTCCCCTTAGGGCCGTTCTTTCTGCTCCTTATAGATCACCTTATTGGCACCGCTGGTAATCTTCAGGGCCTCGGGATGATCCTTGATATAGGAGTCGATGTGGCGCACGCGCTTCTCGGCGAGAATTTCGTCTACGGCAATGAGGATGCCCGTCTCCTCAACATCGCCAAAGCCGTAATTGATGGCGGTGCCGAAGAGTTTCATCGTCGGCGAAAGGTTCATATAGGCATTCACCAAAGGGGGAATGTTGTAGCCGAGTTTGCGGATCTCCGCGTTCAGAATGCGGTAGTTCGCCTTGAAATCATTAGCGCAGAAGAGTGCCTCCAGTTCCTTGGGATCGGCTTCGATTTCCAACGGTTTCATCGGTATAATCAGGTGATCCTTGTCATCGAAGTGCTTCTTCAGGAAATAGAGGATCATGTCGCGGCCCTTGCGGATATAGGAGGGGTACATCGTCATCTTGCCGAAGAAATATTTCACGTTGGGCATGATGACAGTCAGGGCACCGAGACCGTCCCAGAGGTTGTCGAGGGCGAAGAGGCTCTTGGCTCCCATGCGGCTACTCTGGTAGGGCAGCGACACGAACGATCGGCCCAGTTCGATGGTATATGGCATGTACTCCTTGAGGAACTTATCGGAGAAGTGGAACATATGGCTCGTGGCCAGTTTGGGCTGTCCCTGGTCGTCCATCTCCCACTCCGTTCCTTCCAGATAACGGTAGCCTCCGATGATCTCCTCGGCCTCAGGGTTCCAGACGATGAGTTGCTTGTAGCAGTTCTCGCAGATATCGAATTCATCGATGTCCATCTCCTTCCCCGTGCCTCCTCCGGCCTCGCGGAAGACAATCTCGCGCAGACGGCCGATCTCCTTCATCACATTGGGTGCGTTGTGCGCCGTGATGATGTATATCTCGTTATGGCTCTTGTTGGTCATGCGGAGTTGGCGTTCAGGCGTCAGTTCACTTTTCAGGACCTCTTTGTCGATGGGCTGGATGATTTCTTGTTCCATTGTTGTCGGGTTAGGTAATTGGGGGATGAAGTTATAGGGAGTAAACTCTTTCTCTGACGAATTGTGCCCATTCCATCGGGCTTTTCGACTTGTCGAAGGTCTGCCAGGGGATGGGCTTGCCTATCTTTACCTCGAAGGTCTTGTGCACGTTCTTGTACATTTCATCAACCAGGAATAGCATGGCCAGATTGAAGGGCAGGAACCTGTCGCTGAAGTTAGCCAGACGGTAGAAGAATCCGCTGTTCTGCCCGCTGAAGTGAATGGGCACCACGTCGCGCCGACACTCGACGCTCTTCGTGATGAAGGTTTTCTTCCAGGGAATGTCGGCGATGACGCCATCGTGCCTACGGGAGCAGATACCCGCTGGGAACATCAGCATGTGATTCTCGCTCTTGAAGCCTGCCTCGACCATAGCGGGGAAATTGCGGCTCTGGTTGCCAGTCTTGTTGATGGGGATGCAGAGGGGGGCCAGTCCCGGGAGGTTCATCAGCAGGTCGTTCACCAGATAGCGGAAGCGCCCGTCGTAGAAACGCCCGATGATGGCACCGAGGGCCACACCGTCCTCCCCGCCCAAAGGATGGTTGCTGACGAAAGTGTAGAGCCGTCCGTCATCGGGGGCAGGCAGATTCTCCTTGCCGATAACCTCCAAAGTCATGTCGAGGTACCTGACGCACTCTTCCAGCCACTCGACGCCCGTCACGTCACGGCTTTCCCACAGGAACGCATTCACATCGTCCTGATGCGCGATGCGTTTCAGCCAACTGACCAGGGGGCGGGGCACATACTTTGCCTTCGCACCCATTTTCCCTTTTAGGATGCTGTCAATGTCGATTGTTTTCTCTGTGAGAGATGCCATTCTTCCGTGTTAAGTACTAACAAACTGCAAAAGTAGCACATTTCTTTCAAATTTGAGCAAAAAAAAGAAGAAATTCTTTCTTTTTAAATGTATTTTGTACACAAAGAGGGGGCAAATCAATAAAATAAAGTTAAATTTCAAAAAAAGTGGGGAATTGTGGTGTGAAGTGGGGAAAAATGTCTATCTTTGTAACCGATTTCATTATAATGATGTTCGTATGCGTTTTTTAGGTAATATAGAAGCCAAGACTGATGTGAAGGGAAGAGCCTTTCTGCCAGCCGTTTTCCGCAAGGTGCTCCAGGCATCTGGCGATGACTGTCTGGTATTGAGGAAAGATGTCTTCCAGAAATGTCTGGTGCTCTACCCCGAAAGCGTATGGAACGCACGACTCGACATGCTGAAGTCGCAGTTGCGGCCGTGGAAACCCGCTCACCAGCAGATGTTCCGCCAGTTCGTGTCGGAGGCAGAGGTGGTGACCCTTGACGGCAATGGCCGTTTCCTCATCTCCAAACGCCTGCTGAAGACGGCGGAGATCGATCAGGACATCCAGTTTATCGGCATGGACGACACGATAGAGATTTGGTCTCCGCAGAATCTGGAACAGACCCTGAAAACAGATGAGGAGTTCGGCACAGAGTTCGAGAATATCATGAACGCCGACGAGGCCCAATAGACGATGACAACTGAGACATATCACATTCCAGTACTCCTCCGGGAGAGCATCGACGGGCTTGACATCAAGCCCGACGGTGTTTATGTTGACGTCACATTCGGCGGTGGCGGGCACAGCAGGGAAATCCTGCGGCGGCTTGGGAAGAACGGTCGTCTGTACAGTTTCGACCAGGACGAGGATGCAGAGAAAAATGTGCCAGCTGATGATAGATTTACCTTCGTAAGGAGCAACTTTAGATATATACGCAACTGGATGCGCTACTACGACGTGGAGCAGATTGACGGCCTGCTGGCAGACCTCGGTGTCTCCAGCCATCATCTCGACGACGAGACACGCGGCTTCTCCTTCCGCTTCGATGCGCCCCTCGACATGCGGATGAACAAGCGGGCTGGCACGACTGCCGCAGAGATTGTCAACAACTATGACGAGGCACAGATTGCCGAAGTACTCTACACCTACGGAGAACTGAAGAACGCGCGCAGAGTGGCCGCCGCCATCGTCAAGTCCAGGGGAGAGAAAGCCGTCAGGACGACGGGCGACTTGCTACAGGTCGTGGAGCCCCTCTTCCCACGGGAGCGCGAGAAGAAAGAGACGGCCAAGTTGTTTCAGGCCCTGCGCATCGAGGTGAACCACGAGATGGACGCGCTGAAGGAGATGCTCAACGGCGCCGGTGAACTGCTTCGCGAGGGAGGACGGCTCTCCGTCATCACCTACCACTCGCTGGAGGACCGCATCGTGAAGAACTTCATGAAGGCGGGCAATGCCGAAGGAAAGGTGCAGCAGGACTTCTTCGGACGCATAGAGGCTCCCTTCAGGCAGGTCAGCAGCAAGGTGATTGTACCCGATGACGACGAGCAGCAGCGCAACCCCCGTAGCCGTAGCGCCAAACTGAGAATCGCAGAAAAAGTGATGAGTGACAAGCGATGAGCAAGAAAGACGATATAGAACTGGAGATTGAGCAGACGGTGACAGAGGAACCGGCCGTTCAAGAGCAGACTCAGCCCGAAGGGGAGGTGAGCCTCAAGGAAGAGGCTGCCGAGATGAAGGAGCAGGCCAAGAAGACCATCCAAATGATCAAGGAGAAGGCACAGGAGGAAGACCCGAGGCCGACTTCGGCCATTACGCTGCGAACCATCCTCGGCGGTGACTTCCTGACGGCAGACATGGTGCGCCGCCAAATCTGGCTATTCGTGCTGTTGGTGGTGTTCTGCATTGCCTACGTCGCCATCCGCTACCAGTGCCAGCAGGACCTGATCGCCATCGACAAGTTGGAGAAGGAACTGCTCGACGCAAAATACAAGGCGCTCTCCAGTTCCAGCACCCTGACGGAGAAATGCCGCGAGAGCCACGTGCTGGATGCCCTGAAACAGAATAAGGACAGTCTGCTCCACATTGCAGACCAGCCCCCTTATATAATATATGTACCCGAGTAAGAAGACGGAATGAGCAAGTTTAAGAGTGACAAGGTAATGCCCCGCTACTTCGCCATCGCAGTAGTCCTGACATTGATTGGTTTTGCCGTAGTCGGCAAGGCCATGTACATCATGACTGCCAAGAAGGACTACTGGACACAGGTGGCCGACCGTCTGAAGCGCGACAGCGTCAGCGTAAAGCCCAATCGCGGCAATATCCTCAGTTGCGACGGCCAGTTGATGGCCAGCAGCATCCCTGAGTACAAGATCTATATGGACTTCCAGGCAGGAACCGACGACTCGCTGGGCCGCAGCCGTCGCGACTCCGTCTGGGCTGAGAAGATCGATACCATCTGCCATGAACTCAGCGAGATATTCCCGTCGAGATCCGCCGGTGAATTCAAGGCCAACCTGCTGGAAGGCCGACAGAAGATACAGAAGAACGGCAAGGTCGGCGCCCGTCACTGGGCCATCTGGCCTCGGCGTATCGACTACAACACATTCTGCGAAGTGCGCAAACTGCCCATCTTCAAGGAACCCATCTACAAAGGCGGCTTCCACTGGGAGGAGTTCAACTCACGCCGCCGTCCCTTCGGCTCGCTGGCCCAGCGCACCGTCGGCGACATGTTCGGAGCCAAAGACAGCGCCAAATATGGTCTGGAACTGTCGTTCGACTCCCTGTTGCGCGGCACGAACGGCCTGATGCACCGCCGCAAGGTGCTGAACAAGTATATGGATATCCCCGTACAGAACCCCATCGACGGCTATGACATCGTGACGACCATCGACGTAGGCATGCAAGACCTGGCTGAGCGCGCCGTCATCGAAGAACTGAAGGAAATCGGCGGTGAGATGGGCGTGGCCATCCTGATGGAAGTGGAGACAGGCGACGTAAAGGCCATCGTGAACATGCAGCGTGGTGCCGACGGCGAATACCACGAAATGGTAAATAATGCCATCAGTTATCGCTGTGAGCCGGGTTCTGTGTTCAAGGTCGCCTCGTTCCTCGTGGCCCTCGACGACGGCGTGATTCCCAACGACACCAGTTTCGTGATCCATACTGGCAGCGGTGTGATGGAGATGCACGGGCGTCCGATGAAGGACCACAACTGGCGCCGCGGCGGCTATCAGGACATCAACGTGGCCCGCGCTTTGGAGGTCAGTTCAAACATCGGTGTCAGTTACGTCATCGATAAGTTCTACGGCAGCAATCCCACGAAATATGTGCAAGGCCTCTACCGGGTGGGTATCCATGAGGACCTGAAGATCCCCCTGATAGGCTACCATCCGCCCTATATTCGCATGCCGGACACCAAGACCACCGACCGCGCCAAATACTGGAGCAAGACCACCCTGCCCTGGATGAGCATCGGCTACGAAACCCAGATTGCACCCATCAATACGGTGGCCTTCTACAATGCCATCGCCAACAACGGCAAGATGATGCAACCGCGATTTGTGAAGCAGTTGATGAAGGACGGTCAGGTAGTCAGGGAGTTCGAACCGGTAGTCCTTAAGGAGCAGATCGCCAAGCCGGCGACCATCAAGATGATGCAGACCATTTTGGAACATGTGGTCAGTCAGGGTCTGGGTCGCAAGGCCGGTTCCAAGTCGTTCAAGGTGGCAGGCAAGACAGGTACGGCACAGGTGGCCGACCAGTATGGCAGTTATCATTCCGGTACCACCCGATACTGGCTCTCATTCGCAGGCTACTTCCCCGCTGATGCTCCCCGCTACACCTGTATCGTGTGCCTGAAGAAGTCGGGACTGCCTGCTTCGGGTGGTGGTATGTCGGGTGTCGTGTTCCACCATATTTCTGAGGGTGTGATGGCGCAGAACCTCAAGCGGAGCGTGGACGACGCCCGTGACACTGCATCCGTGATTATCCCCGACGTGAAGGGCGGCGATATGGTGGCAGCCCACTACGTGCTGAACCAGTTGGGTGTGGAGACAAACAACACCTGGAACGGTTCCTACACAGAAAGCAACCCCATCTGGGGCAAGGCTACGAGGGAGACCAACAAAGTCGTTCTCTCGCAGGCAAAGGGCAGCAAGAATATTGTTCCCGATGTCATAGGCATGGGTGCCCGCGATGCCGTATATCTGCTAGAGAGTATCGGCGTGAAGACAAAACTCAGGGGCAGGGGCAAGGTGAGATCACAGAGCGTCTATGCAGGCACGGCTGTCAAACAGGGTATGGTCTGCGAACTAGTATTGGAAAACTAAAGACATAAAGATATGAAACTAACAGAGTTACTGAAGAATGTCGAAGTGCTGAACCTCATCGGTGATGCGGAAAAAGAAATCAAGGGTGTCAACATCGACTCCCGCCGTATCGAGGCAGACCATCTCTTTGTGGCCGTCCCTGGCACACAGACCGACGGTCACCGCTTTATCAACAAGGCCATCGAGCAGGGGGCTACGGCCATCCTCTGCGAAAGCCTGCCTACCAAACGTACAGAAGGAGTCACCTACATTGCAGTAGAATCCACAGAGGACTGTGTCGGTGAAGTCGCCACACAGTTCTATGGAGACCCGTCAAGGAAACTGAAACTCGTCGGTGTGACTGGTACCAATGGCAAGACTACGATTGCCACCTTATTATATAATATGTTCCGCAAGTTCGGCCATAAGTGCGGCCTGCTCTCCACCGTCTGCAATTACATCGAAGACAAGGTGATTCCGGCAGACCACACTACGCCAGACCCCATAGAACTGAACCGGCTGCTCCACCAAATGGTGGAAGCCGGCTGCGAGTATGCCTTTATGGAATGCTCCAGTCATGCCATCGCCCAAAAACGCATTGGCGGTCTGCGGTTCGCCGGTGGTATCTTTACCAATCTGACCCGTGACCATCTTGACTATCACGGCACTTTCGAAAATTACCGCGATGCCAAGAAAGCCTTCTTCGACGGTCTCGACAAGAATGCCTTCGCCATCACAAATGCCGATGACAAGAACGGCGCAGTGATGGTACAGAACTGCAAGGCTCAGGTAAAGACCTATTCCACCCGCACGATGGCCGATTTCAAGGCAAAGATTATTGAGTGTCACTTCGAAGGCATGTACCTCGACATCAATGGCAAGGAGGTAGGCGTGCAGTTTATCGGCAAGTTCAACGTGAGCAACCTGCTCGCTGTCTACGGTGCGGCAGTCATGCTAGGCAAGGTCCCTGAGGACATCCTCGTCATTCTCAGTACGCTGAAGAGTGTCAATGGTCGTCTGGAGCCCATCCACTCGCCGGAAGGCTATACTGCCATCGTTGACTACGCCCACACCCCCGACGCTCTGCAAAATGTACTCAATGCCATCCACGAGGTGCTCGACGGCAAGGGCAAGGTCATCACCGTCTGCGGTGCTGGTGGCAACCGCGACAAGGGCAAGCGCCCGCTGATGGCCCAAGAAGCCGTGAAGCAGAGCGACAAGGTCATCATAACCAGCGACAACCCCCGCTTCGAGGAGCCGCAGGACATCATCAACGATATGCTGGCCGGACTGGACCAGAAGCAGATGAAGAACGTAATCAGCATCGTAGATCGTCGCGAAGCCATCCGTACCGCTTGCATGATGGCAGAGAAGGGCGATGTTATCCTCATTGCCGGTAAAGGCCATGAGGACTATCAGGAGATCCAAGGCGTCAAGCACCATTTCGATGACAAGGAAGTTGTGCGTGAGATTTTTAATTCTTAATTTGTGGAGCCATGCTATACTACCTCTTCAGATTCCTTGACCAATACGATATCCCTGGGTCACACATGTGGTCCTACATTTCCTTCCGCGCCCTGCTGACGCTAATTCTCTCGTTGCTGATCTCTGCATGGTTCGGCGAACGGTTTATCAAGTGGATGAAGCGTAAGAAAATATTTGAGACAGAGCGAGACCCGAGCATCGACCCGTTCGGTGTGGAAAAGAAAGGCGTGCCTACGATGGGTGGCATCATCATTATTGTAAGTATTCTCGTCCCTGTCATCCTTCTGGGCCGTATGCGCAACACCTACCTTATCCTGATGATCATCACCACCGTATGGCTCGGATTCCTCGGATTTCTTGATGACTATATTAAGATATTCAAGCGCAACAAGGATGGTCTGAAAGGCAAATATAAAATCGTAGGACAGATCAGTATCGGCTTTATCGTAGGATTGACGCTCTGGCTCAGTCCGGATGTCGTCGTACGTGAGAACGTCAACGTGAAGCAGAACCAGGAAATCGTTGTCAAGCACAAGACTGAAGCGGTAAAATCGCTGCAGACCACCATTCCCTTCATCAAAAACCATAACTTGAACTATTCGAAGGTGATGGGCTTCTGCGGGAAATATGCCGTAGCCGCAGGCTGGATGCTCTTTGTTTTCATTACGATTTTTGTGGTGACCGCTGTATCCAACGGTGCGAACCTCAACGACGGCATGGACGGTATGTGTGCTGGTAACTCCGCTATCATTGGCGTGGCGTTAGGCATTCTGGCATACGTCTCATCCCACATCGGCTATGCCTCGTATTTTGACATCATGTACATCCCCCACTCCGAGGAACTGGTGATCTTCCTTTGTGCCTTCGTGGGTGCCATGATCGGTTTCCTGTGGTACAACGCTTTCCCCGCTCAGGTGTTTATGGGGGACACAGGTTCCCTGACCATCGGCGGTATCATCGGTGTATGTGCCGTTATCATCCATAAGGAACTGCTATTGCCAATCCTCTGCGGCATCTTTTTCGTGGAGAGCCTAAGTGTCATCATTCAGACCCAGTGGTTCAAGTTCCAGAAAAGAAAGGGCAAGCGTGTCCGCGTGTTCCGCGCCACACCCATTCACGATAACTTCCGCAAACTCGACTCACAACTTGACGCTACAAGTACTTATATTCTGAAAGGCTGGCCCCACCGTCCTTTCCATGAGTCAAAGATTACCATCCGCTTTTGGATTGTCAGTATTATACTGGCCGCACTGACCATTATCACACTAAAGATGAGATAGAATATGAAGAGAATCGTTATATTAGGAGCAGGAGAGAGCGGTGCCGGAGCCGCAGTCCTCGCCAAGAAAGAAAACTTCGACGTGTTCGTATCAGACATGTCGAAAATCGCCGATAAATACAAGAAGATGCTGGATGACCACCATATCGAATGGGAAGAAGGCCTGCACACGGAAGAAAAAATCCTGAATGCCGACGAGATCATTAAGAGTCCTGGCATCCCTGAAACGGCTCCAATGGTGAAAAAAGCCATTGAAAAGGGTATCCATATCATCAGCGAGATTGAGTTTGCCGGTCGTTACACTAACTCCAAGATGATCTGCATCACCGGTTCGAACGGCAAGACCACCACCACCTCCCTGATCTACCATATCTTCAAGGAGGCCGGCTACGATGCCGGACTGGCAGGCAACATCGGCAATTCACTGGCTCTACAGGTAGCCGAGGAGCCGCATGAGTACTACATCATCGAACTGAGTTCATTCCAACTCGATAATATGTACGACTTCCGTGCCAATATCGCCATCCTGCTGAACATCACACCCGACCACCTCGACCGCTATAACTTCGAGATGCAGAACTACGTGGACGCCAAGATGCGCATCATCCAGAACCAGACACCGCAGGATGCCTTCATCTACTGGGCAGATGACCCCATCATCAAGCGCGAACTGGAGAAATACGACATTAGAGCCATCCAGTATCCATTTGCCGAACTGAAAGAGAAAGGCACCATTGGCTACATTGAGGAAGGCCAATACAAAATCGAACAGCCCACACCGTTCAACATGGAACAGGAGAGCCTCAGTCTGACGGGCAAGCATAACATCTACAACTCCCTCGCTGCAGGTATCGCAGCCAATGTAGCCGGCATCAAGAAGGAAGAGATCCGCAAGAGCCTCAGCGATTTTCCCGGTGTTGAGCACCGCCTGGAAAAGGTATGCACCGTGCGCGGTGTACAGTATATCAACGACTCGAAGGCCACCAATGTCGATGCCTGCTGGTATGCTCTGGAGGCCATGAAGACCAAGGTGATTCTCATCATCGGCGGCAAGGACAAGGGCAACGACTACGGGCCCATCAAGCCACTCGTCAGTGAGAAATGCTCTGGTATCGTCTACCTCGGAGCCGATAACCAGAAACTGCACGATAACTTCGACGGCATGGGCATCCCCGTGCGCGACACCCATTCCATGAAAGAGTGTATGGCAGCCTGCTACGAGATGGCTAGACCTGGTGAGACGGTGCTGCTGTCGCCTTGCTGTGCCTCGTTCGATCTATTCAAGAACATGGAGGATCGTGGTGAACAATTCAAGGAACTGGCAAGAAACTTATGAACAAAAAGATTGGCAACATCTTCAAAGGAGACAAGGTCATCTGGATGGTATTCTTTTTCCTCTGTATGATCAGTATTGTCGAAGTCTTTTCGGCTTCGAGCAACCTGACGTATAAGAGCCAGAACTATATCGGCCCCATTGCCTTCCACACAGGCACCATCATCGTGGGTGTAATCGTAGCGGTCGTCACCCTCAACATTCCATGCCGCTACTTCAAACTGATGACGCTCTTTTTGCTGATCATCTCCGGCATCACCCTACTTTGGGTGCTGGTAGGTGGAGAATCCATCAACGGTGCCAACCGTGTCATATCCCTGCCAGGAGGCATTACCTTTCAACCTTCTGAGATTGCCAAAGGGACAATGGTCCTTTACACCGCCCAGATTCTCAGTGCCATGCAGCGCGAAGACGGAGCCGATAAAAAGGCTTTCAAGTATGTATTGTGGATCGTCATACCTACCATCGCCCTCATCGGTATAGAGAACCTTTCGACAGCCGCCCTGCTCTTCGGCGTCATTTTCTTGATGATGTTTATCGGACGCGTGCCGATGGTTCAGTTAGGCAAACTTGTGGGAGCCTGCACCATTCTCATAGCCGTATTCCTGACATTGGTTCTCACCTTGGGAAGCATCGGAGCCAGCCAGGAGGATAGTAAGCAGACAACAGAGGCTGTCAACGGTGATACCGATACGAAGGTCATCAAAGGCGGCGGTGTTTTCCACCGCTTCGTCACATGGAGGAACCGAATCGTCAAACACCTCGACAAGAAGGATATTGCCCCCGACGAGTACGATCTCGACAAGGACGCTCAGGTTGCACATGCCAATATCGCCATCGTATCAAGCAACATCATCGGCAAGGGACCTGGACAGTCTGTTGAGCGCGATTTCCTCTCACAGGCTTTCTCCGACTTTATCTTTGCTATTGTCATAGAGGAACTGGGTATCCTCGGTGCAACAGGTGTTGTCTTTCTCTATATCGTGCTGCTCTACAGGACGGCCCGTATCGCCAGCAGATGCGAGAACAACTTCCCGGCCTTTTTCGCCATGGGCCTGGCACTGCTACTGGTCGTTCAAGCCACGTTCAACATGCTGGTAGCCGTAGGTATTGCCCCTGTAACAGGGCAGCCGCTGCCCCTTATCAGTAAGGGCGGCACGTCCACAATCATCAATTGTGCCTATATCGGAGCCATCCTCAGTGTGAGCCGTTCTGCGAAAAAAAGAACGCCAAAAATGGCTGTAAAAGAAATATAATTTGTAATTTTGCACGCAATATATATAAATAAGGTATGAGCAAGGAACTAAGAGTCATTATCAGCGGAGGCGGGACTGGTGGTCACATCTTCCCTGCCGTCTCGATTGCTAACGCTGTCAAGGCATTGCGCCCCGATGCCAAGATCCTGTTTGTAGGAGCCTTGGGACGCATGGAGATGCAGCGCGTACCTGCTGCCGGCTATGAAATCAAAGGACTACCCATCAGGGGATTCTTCCGTCCGCTGTGGAAACCTGCCAATATCGGGGTGGCTATCGACTATCTGAAAAGCAAGTGGATTGCCAAGAAACTATTACGCGAGTTCAAGCCGAACGTGGCAGTAGGTGTTGGCGGCTATGCCAGCAGTGCCGCACTGGGCGCAGCCAACAGCCTAGGCATCCCTACGCTCATACAGGAACAGAACAGTTATGCCGGTCTCGCCAATAAGAAATTGGCCAAACATGCAGAGAAGATCTGCGTGGCCTACGAAGGAATGGAGCGGTTCTTCCCTGCGGAGAAGATTATCCTAACCGGTAACCCCGTCAGACAGACATTGCTTGACACCACTATTTCGCACGAGGAGGCTGTGAAAAGCCTGGGGTTCGACCCGTCAAGGAAAACTATTCTCCTCGTCGGCGGCAGTTTAGGTGCTCGTACTATCAATGAGAGCGTGCTTCGGCATCTGGATCTTATCAAGTCATCCGATGTGCAGTTCATCTGGCAGACTGGTAAGTACTACAGCGCAGAGATAGCCGAGAGGCTGAAAGGTCTGAGTATACCGAACCTCAAAGTAACTGACTTTATCACTGATATGGGGGCAGCCTACAAGGCCGCAGACCTTGTTATCAGTCGTGCTGGAGCAAGCAGCATCTCCGAGTTTTGTCTTATCGGCAAGCCCGTCATCCTCGTACCAAGCCCGAACGTAGCAGAGGATCACCAGACGAAGAACGCCCTGGCACTCTCAACACGCGATGCCGCTATCTACGTGAAGGACGCAGAGGCCCCAAACATACTGATACAACTCGCCATCGACACCGTAAGGGACGATGCCAAACTGAAGTCGCTCAGCGAGAACGTGCTGAAACTCGCCCTGCCTGACTCGGCAGAGATTATCGCCAAGGAAGTCATTAAATTAGCAGAAGCATAGATTATGGAACTAAAAGATATCAAATCAGTCTATTTCATCGGAGCCGGCGGCATCGGCATGAGTGCCATCGCCCGCTATTTCCTGAAGAAAGGACTCGTCGTGGCCGGCTATGACAAGACGCCCTCCGACCTGACCCGTCAACTGGAGAAGGAGGGAATGCTCATCCATTATGAGGAAAACCTTGAGGAAATCCCCCATGTCTGCAAAAAGAAGGAAAGTTGCCTGATCGTTTACACCCCTGCCATTCCCAAGGAACATAGTGAACTTCAGTTTTTTCAAGCCAACGGCTTCGAAATCCAGAAACGGGCGCAGGTGCTCGGTACGCTGACGCAGGCTCATAAGGGGCTCTGCGTGGCAGGTACCCACGGCAAAACCACGACATCCACGATGTGTGCCCACATCATGCACCAGAGCCACCTCAACTGCAACGCTTTTCTTGGCGGCATTTCCAAGAACTACGGCACTAACTATATCCTCTCCGACTCCGACTATGTAGTCATCGAGGCTGATGAGTTCGATCGCTCGTTCCACTGGCTCCGTCCCTGGATGAGCGTCATCACCTCCACCGACCCCGACCATCTGGACATCTATGGTACAAAAGAAGCCTATCTGGAGAGTTTCCGCCATTACTCGGAACTGATACAGCCGGGCGGAGCCCTGATCATCCACCGAGGGCTTGAGATGAAGGAGAACCTGCCAGAGGGTGTCCGTCGCTATGACTACAGCCTGACAGAGGGCGACTTCCATGCAGAAAATATCCGTATCGAAAACGGTGAGATCACCTTCGACTTCATCTCTCCCATCGTGAGCATTCGCGACATACAGTTGGGACAGCCTATTCCTATCAACATTGAGAATGGTATTGCCGCAATGGCAATGGCACAACTCAACGGCTGTACAGCCGAGGAACTGAAGTATGGCATGAAAACCTACGGGGGAGTGGACCGGCGCTTCGACTTCAAGATCAAGAACGAGCGCATTGTGTTCCTCAGCGATTATGCCCATCACCCCAAGGAAATCTACCAGAGTGCCAAGAGCATCCGCGAACTTTATAAGGACAAGCACATCACCGCCATTTTCCAGCCACACCTCTATACCCGTACCCGCGACTTCTATAAGGACTTCGCCGAGGCACTGAGCCAACTTGACGAAGTAGTACTCACCGAGATCTACCCTGCCCGAGAACTACCTATTGAGGGCGTTACGTCGCAATTAATCTACGACAACCTGAAACCTGGTGTGAAAAAGGAGATGATTCAAAAAGACGAGGTGCTCGACTTCGTAAAGAACCACAAGTTCGAGGTGCTCATCGTCCTCGGTGCCGGAGACCTCGACAACCAAGTACCACAGATTACAAAAATACTGAACAGCAGAATATAAAAATGTACATCAACTGGAAGAAGTCCATATTCGTCGTATGCGATATCGCCATTGTCGCCTATCTGCTACTGGCCGTCACAGCGTTCAACAAACCTGATGCGGTAAGTACCCTCTGCTCAGAGGTAAAGATCGACGTCGAGCAGAATATCGTTGAGGGCTTCATGACAGCGGGTGAGATCAAGCGGATCCTGACGCAGGACAAGTGCTACCCGCTCTCCAAACCGATGTCGGAGATCAACGCTCGTCAGATTGAGGAGAGCCTGAAGAAGAGCCCCTTCGTTGAGAATGCAGAGTGCTATAAGACCCAGAGCGGCACAGTCTGCATCTATGTCAAGCAGCGCATCCCCGTAGTACGGGTCATGGCAGATAACGGCGAGAACTACTACGTGGACACCCACGGAAGTATGATGCCTGAAAGCCGTTTTGTCACCGACCAGATTATCGCCACCGGCAATATCAGCCGAAAATATGCCCAAACGACACTGACGCGTGTTGCCAACCAGATTCTGCAGGACAAGTTCTGGAAGAATCAGGTAGTGCAGATAAACATTCTGACAGATGGCTCCGTGGAGATTGTACCGCGCGTGGGAGACCACGTCATCTATTTGGGAGCGCCCATCAATATCGACAAAAAATTAGAGCGCCTCCGCAAGTTCTACCTGTACGGGCTCAACAAGGCAGGCTGGAATAAGTACAACTATATCAATGTGGAATTTGACAACCAGATTATCTGCAAAAGAAACAAAAGGAAAAAATAAACAATAGAAGAGATGGCAGCAAAGGAATTTATCGTAGCAATTGAACTCGGGTCATCCAAAGTGACCGGTATCGCGGGACAAAAGAATCTCGACGGCAGCATCCAGGTACTCGCCGTTGTGAAGGAAGATTCTTCCTCATTCATCCGCAAGGGAGTGGTCTATAATATCGACAAGACCGCTCAATGCCTTACCAGCATCATCAAGAAGCTGGAGACTCAACTCAAGACTGAGATTACTCAGGTGTATGTCGGCGTAGGAGGACAGTCTATCCGCAGTGTCAGGAATGTCGTTGCCAAGGACCTGCCCAGCGAGACTATTGTCACTCAGGACATGGTCATCGAACTGATGGATGCCAACAGGAATATGACCTATCAGGATCAAGAGATCCTCGATGCTGCCGTTCAGGAATACAAGGTTGGCACCCAACTGCAACTTGACCCTGTCGGCATCCAGGCTACCCATCTGGAGGGCAACTTCCTCAACATTCTCGAGCGCAAATCATTCTACAAGAACCTAAACAAGTGCTTTGAAACGGCTGGCATCAATGTAGCAGAGATGTACCTTGCTCCTCTGGCTCTGGCCGACAGCGTACTGACGGAAGTGGAGAAACGCTCTGGCTGTGCACTGGTTGACCTCGGTGCCGACACTACCACGGTATCCGTCTTCTCAAAGAACATCCTGCGCCACCTCGCTGTCATTCCTCTCGGCAGCAACAACATCACCAAAGACATTGCGACACTCCAGATGGAGGAAGCCGATGCCGAGCGCATGAAACTGAAATATGCGTCTGCCTACACCGACAACAACGATATCGATAATGACATGAAATACGCTATCGACCTTGAGCGACAAATCGAGAGCCGCAAGTTCATTGAAATCGTCGAAGGCCGTCTGGAGGAGATTATCGAGAACGTCTGGTATCAGATTCCGTCTGAATATTATGACAAACTTTTGGGTGGTATCATCCTCACGGGTGGAGGCTCGAATCTGAAGAATATAGAGAAGGCCTTCGCTAACCACACGCATGTAGAAAAGATCAGATTGGCAAAATTCGTCACGCAGACCATTGTTTCCAATAACGAACTTATCAAAGCCCATGATGGAACGATGAACACAGTACTTGGCCTGCTCGCCAAGGGCGACATCAACTGCGCCGGTAATGCCGTCGACCCGAACGGAGATCTCTTTGGCACGCAAAAACCTGCTACGCCAGTCACACCGATCGACCGCAAGCCGCGTCAGGCCACAGAAACCGACCCAGGTGTTATCAGGACACAGCGCGAAAAAGACCAGGCAGACGAGGAGATCCGTCGCAAAAAAGAGGAGGAAGACCGCGCCAAGGCTGAAGCAGAGGCCAAGAGGAAGGAAGAAGAGGAACGCATCCGCAAGGAGAACTCTCCACTAAACAAGTTTTGGAAAGGCATCAAGCAGTTCGGTAAGTCCATTGTAGAAGAAGAATAATTAAAAAGAAAAGAATATGATTGACGACAATAATAACATCCAGATCCTTGACTTCGGGGCACCGGAGAAGGAACACAGCATCATCAAGGTAGTAGGTGTCGGAGGAGGTGGCGGTAACGCTGTCAACCACATGTACCGCGAAGGCATACATGACGTAACCTTCGTGCTCTGCAACACTGATAACCAAGCACTAAATGACTCACCCGTCCCTGTCCACCTACAACTGGGCAAAGAAGGACTTGGTGCAGGTAACAAGCCAGAAAAAGCCCGTCAGGCTGCTGAGGAGAGCCTGGAAGATATCAAAAACATGTTCAACGATGGCACTCGCATGGCTTTCATCACCGCCGGTATGGGCGGTGGTACTGGCACAGGCGCAGCCCCAGTCATCGCCCGCGTCTCTAAGGAACTGGGCATCCTTACGGTGGGCATCGTCACCATCCCCTTCCGCTTTGAGGGCGACCGCAAGATCGACCAGGCTCTCGACGGTGTCGAGGAGATGAACAAGCACGTCGATGCCCTGCTCGTCATCAATAACGAGCGCCTACGTGAGATTTATCCCGAGTTGTCCGTGCTCGATGCCTTTGGTAAAGCCGATGACACCCTGAGCGTTGCAGCCAAGTCGATTGCTGAAATCATTACCGTGCACGGTCTGATCAACCTCGACTTCAACGATGTGAAAACCGTTCTGAAAGACGGTGGCGTGGCCATCATGTCCACGGGCTACGGTGAGGGCGAGGGCCGCGTGAAGAAGGCCATCGACGACGCCCTGAACTCTCCGCTGCTCAACGACAACGATATCTTCAACTCGAAAAAGATCCTACTCAGTATCTCGTTTGCCGGCTCTAAGGACGGACAATCGTCACTGATGATGGAAGAGATGAATGATGTGAACGACTTTATGGCCAAGTTCGGCAATGACTTCGAGATCAAGTGGGGTCTTGCCACTGATCCCGATTTGGGCAAGAAAGTGAAGGTCACCATCCTTGCCACGGGCTTCGGCATTGAGCACGTCGACGGCATGAACGGGCACCTTAAGAAACACAGCCAGGAGGACATCAACCGCATTGCCGCAGAACAGGAGAAGGCTGCCGAACGACAAGACCGCCGTAACCGCTACTATGGCGGTGAAGGAGCCACAAAGCGTTACAAGCGTCGTCCTAATATATATTTGTTCCGCCCTGAGGACCTCGACAACGATGATGTCATCTCCGCTGTGGAGCAGACCCCGACCTATAAGCGCACCCGTGAGATTCTTGACAGCATCAATACACAGGCAAGCGGCGAAACTTATGATGCAGACGAAGCCCCTGCCACTCCCCAAGAACCACTACAGGGCACCATCAAATTCGCTTAGGCATAAAGAGACTGTAATACTGCTACCGACTTCATCTCTGGGAAATCCGTGAGATGGAGTCGGTAATATATGAGTGCTACCTCTAACAGGCGGTTACGTTCGTCGTGAGACATACGAAACAAATGCATCGTGGGAAAATCCATGCGCATCATCAACTGCACCTTTTCGGCTTCCTGCGGCTGAAGGAAGTCGCGATGCATGGGAGGAAAATTGCAGAAGACGCTTTCGCGGAGGTCGAAGTAATCACCAGGGACATAATCCTCCAGATTCGGATAGAAGCCCAGAAAGCGCGAAAGCCTCATCAGGAACACCAAGTGAAAATTCGCAAAACGATCGCCCTGCCCGTCAAGCCACTGAATCCCGTCAACCACATAGTCGAACAGCGGCATGTTCTCTTGTTCAGATCGTAATGCATAATACAGAAACTCAGCGATAAAGAGTGATATAGCGAGTTTCCGAGGTTCGAAGGGAATCGAAGAGAAGGGATAAGCCAACCGCACGTCTTTCAGTTTCTGCAACTGCGCCTTTGGTCTCAGGTCGGTCTCAATCTCCAACATCGTCAGCGGCTGGAAGAACTGCTTCTTCACCTTTGCTTTGGCTGACTTGGGGATGCTGACGATAAACGACAATCGTCCATGACTACGGGTAAACATATCCACTATGATATGTGTTTCACCATACTTAATAGAGTGCAGTACTATTGCCTGCGTTTTCGTCAGCATACGCCTGCAAAAGTACGAAAAAGGTTCGAGGATTAATAGGTAAAAAACGAGATTTAAGGTTAAAAAAGGTTAACCAATAGGTAAAACTCAAATCTCAAACCCCAAATCTCAAAATAAATATGTACCTTTGCACCCGCATTTTGCGAAATGGTCCCTTCGTCTATCGGTTAGGACGAGAGATTTTCATTCTCTAAAGAGGAGTTCGACTCTCCTAGGGACTACAAATTAAATCCGCCATCTGCACAGCCAAGTGCTACCGGCAACGGGATAAGGTGACGGAAGCCCCACAAAGGGCTGCCCAGGGCGGCTGGAAGGCATAAGACCCACAGGCTTTAACATTAATCATTTAAACATTAAACAAAAAAATGGCAAACCACAAATCATCCGTGAAGAGAATCCGCCAGACTGAGAAGAGGGCGCTTCACAACCACTACTACGCAAAGACAATGCGTAACGCTGTGCGCAAACTGCGCGCTATGACCAACAAGGAAGAGGCTGTTGCCCTGTACCCCAAGGTGCAGAAGATGCTGGACAAATTGGCTAAGACCAATATCATCCACAAGAACAAGGCCGCAAACTTGAAGTCAAGCCTCGCACAGCATGTCAATAAATTGGGATAATCCTAACCCAACATAATGACAACAACCGCAATCCTTTCAGGTTGCGGTTTCTTTTTGTAGTTTTTTAGCAGATAAACTATGTTTATCTGACTTTTTTTTCGTACCTTTGCAACCAATTAGCAAAACAGAAGAAAATGACAGAAGAACAACTGAACCAAGAACAGAACTATTCCGCGAGCAATATTCAGGTGCTCGAAGGACTGGAAGCCGTACGTAAGCGCCCTGCAATGTACATCGGTGACATCAGCGAGAAGGGTCTTCATCATCTGGTCAACGAGACCGTCGACAACTCCATCGACGAGGCAATGGCCGGTTATTGCACGCATATAGAAGTAACGATTAACGAAGATAATAGTATCACCGTACAGGACAACGGTCGCGGTATCCCCGTCGATGAGCACGAGAAGATGCACAAGAGTGCCCTTGAGGTCGTCATGACGGTGCTCCATGCTGGTGGTAAGTTCGACAAGGGCTCCTACAAGGTGTCCGGTGGTCTCCACGGCGTGGGTGTATCGTGTGTGAACGCCCTTTCCACCCACATGCTCTCGCAGGTGTTCCGCAACGGCCATATCTACCAGCAGGAATACGAGAAGGGCAAGCCCCTCTACGACGTGAAGATCGTGGGCGACACCGACCTCACGGGTACCCGCCAGCAGTTTTGGCCCGATGCCACCATCTTCACCACGACGGAATACAAGTACGACATCATCGCCCGCCGCATGCGCGAGTTGGCCTACCTGAATGCTGGCATCACCATCACCCTCAAGGACATGCGCCCCGACGAGGAAGGAAACCTGAAGGAAGAGGTGTTCCACGCCAAGGACGGTCTGAAGGAGTTCGTACGCTACGTGGATCGTCACCGCACCCACCTCTTCGACGACGTCATCTATCTGAAGACCGAGAAGCAGGGCGTACCCATTGAGGTGGCCGTGATGTACAACACCGACTATACGGAGAACATACACTCCTACGTGAATAATATCAACACCATCGAGGGCGGTACCCACCTCGTGGGCTTCCGCATGGCTCTGACGCGTACGCTGAAGAAATACGCCGATGCCGACCCGCAGATCTCCAAGCAGATCGAGAAGGCGAAGATCGAGATTGCCGGTGAGGACTTCCGCGAAGGTCTCTCCGCCGTAATCAGCATCAAGGTGGCAGAACCGCAGTTCGAGGGTCAGACGAAGACCAAACTCGGCAACAGCGAGGTGGCTGGAGCCGTGCAGCAGGCCGTTGGCGAGGCCCTGACGAACTACTTAGAGGAACACCCGAAAGAGGCCAAACTGATCTGCGACAAGGTCGTTCTCGCCGCCACCGCACGTATCGCCGCCCGCAAGGCCCGTGAGAGCGTGCAGCGCAAGAACCCGATGACGGGTGGCGGACTGCCTGGCAAACTGGCCGACTGCTCGAATAAGGATCCGAAGGACTGCGAGATCTTCCTCGTCGAGGGTGACTCCGCAGGCGGCTCCGCCAAGCAGGGTCGTGACCGTCACTTCCAGGCCATCCTGCCCTTACGCGGTAAGATTCTGAACGTGGAGAAGGTACAGTGGCACCGCGTCTTCGAGGCCGAGTCGGTGATGAACATCATCCAGTCGATCGGCGTGCGCTTCGGTGTCGAGGGAGAAGGCGACCGCGAGGCCAACATCGACAAACTGCGCTACGACAAGATCATCATCATGACCGATGCCGACGTCGATGGCTCGCACATCGACACGCTGATCATGACGCTCTTCTACCGCTTCATGCCGCAGGTGATCCAGGGTGGCCACCTCTACATCGCCACCCCGCCGCTCTATAAGTGCACCTACAAGAAGCAGTCGGAGTACTGCTACACCGAGCAGCAGCGCCAGGCCTTCATCGACAAGTACGTGGCCGGCAACGATGCCGACAAAGCGCTGCACACCCAGCGCTACAAAGGTCTGGGCGAGATGAAC
>JAFUAK010000038.1 GCA_017460765.1 Prevotella sp.
ACGACGACCAACGACATGGACGACAACCTGACCATCGGTGTCATAGACGCCAAAGTCAGCATCTCCGGCAGCGACAGTACCTACGTGGAACTGGACTATCAGGGCGACGGCTACTATAAGGACTATTTTGCCAAGGGCACACCCGGGGTGGAATACACCATCAACATCGAAGTCGACGGACATCACTTCTCGTCGACTTCCACCATGCAGAAGATGCCCGCCATCAATAAATTCCGCTTTGTATGGAAGGATATGATGCAGGAGAAATTCCTCATGGGCGAACTGCTCTTCCAGGATATCCCCAACGAGGAGAACTGGTACTTCGCCCACATCTACCGCAACAAGTCAGGCTACCGCTGGGCTACGAAGCGCGACGACGTGGATCCCAACAGGGAACTGCAGCAACTCTTCACCATCGCCAGAAAAGGCAGCGACGATGACGACATGCTCAGGGAGGGTGACAAACTGCATATCGAACTGCGTGCCATCGACCAGCGCGCCTACGACTACCTCTACTCCATGCAGATCATGGACAACACCGGGACAAACCCCATACAGAACTTTACGGGCGGATGTCTCGGCTACTTCTCAGCCTACAGCGAGGTGACCTACGACTGCGTCTTTCACGAAGCAGACGTAGAGGAAGAGGAAGAATAATCAATAATCAACAGAATCGGAGATCTTGCGGATCGTCAGCGTAACCGTCACATGATAGGTTTCGTCGACATAGCGTACCTGCATGATATCGTCAGTGAACGAGAGAATCTGCAGGAGGAGAGACTGATAGCCGAATCCGGACTGGCCCTCCAACTTCAGGTTGCTGTTGTCGCACTGGTAGTTGCCCTTGAACACGACTTCGCCCTCCTCGACTTCTGTCGCAAAGAAACTGCCCTTACGCACCATGCCGTTATAACTGCCGTCGCCCTGGAAGATGAACAGGTCGTAGTCTATTTTATCGGGAGTGAACTCATCGCCGACATTTCCCTCAATGATGATGTCACCTTCGTTCCAACCGCGCTGCCAGGTGCCCACAATCGTCTCACCCAGGCGACGCCCGTCATCATCACCACCTGTGCAGGAGATGAAGAGAAGCAACAGGGCAGCCAGACAGGCCGCCCTGCTGAGATATTTATACTTCTTACTTAACATTGCCAACCTTTACCAGATATTCAGCAATCTGAACGGCATTCAGGGCAGCACCCTTGCGGATCTGATCACCGGAGAGCCAGAACGTCAGGCCACAGTCGTCGGAGAGATCCTTGCGCACACGGCCCACATAGACATCATCCTTGCCGGCAGTCTCCAGTGGCATGGGATAGGTCAGCGTGGCGGGATCGTCTTTCAGCGTGCAGCCAGGAGCGGCGGCAATGGCCTTCTGAGCCTCCTCAACGCTGATGGGGCGCTCCGTCTCAATCCAGACAGACTCCGAATGGCTGCGCAGCGAACTGACGCGGACACACATGGCCGAGCACTTGGCATCGGTATGCATGATCTTGCGCGTCTCGTTATACATCTTCATCTCTTCCTTCGTGTAGCCGTTGGGCTGGAACACGTCGATCTGGGGAATCACGTTGTAGGCCAACTGGTGGGCGAATTTCTTGATGGTCTTCACCTCACCGTCCTCCACCATCTCCTTGTACTGCTGCTGCAGTTCGGCCATAGCGGCGGCACCTGCACCCGAGGCACTCTGATAGGAGGCCACGTGGATGCGCTTGATATGTGAGATCTGCTCAAGCGGCTGGAGCACCACCACCATCATGATGGTCGTACAGTTCGGGTTGGCGATGATGCCACGGGGACGGTTCAGCGCATCCTCGGCATTGCACTCCGGCACCACGAGGGGCACATCGTCGTCCATACGGAAAGCGCTGGAGTTGTCGATCATCACGGCACCATACTTTGTGATGGTCTCCGCAAACTCCTTCGACGTGCCGGCACCTGCTGAGGTGAACGCGATATCGACATCCTTGAAGTCGTCGTTATGCTGCAACAACTTCACTTCAATCTCCTTACCCTTGAAGGTGTATTTCCTGCCTGCACTACGCTCAGAACCGAACAACACCAGTTCATCCATCGGGAAATTTCTCTCATCCAGAATCCGCAGGAACTCCTGTCCCACGGCTCCACTCGCACCAACAATTGCTACTTTCATCTTACCTAATATCTATATTATTTCGTAATTTGGCTGCAAAGTTACGAAATAATGCTGACATACGGAAGCATTTTTGGAGAAATCACGCAATTTGCCCTATAAATAAAGGCAATTCAGGGAAAAACGAGGAAACTTTGAAAGTTGGCACTATGCAAAATTATGCGGTTCGATGAAAGAGTTAGG
>JAFUAK010000252.1 GCA_017460765.1 Prevotella sp.
ATTCATGATTACGGGCATCTCCGTAGGTATAGGTGTGCCGGCCTCGTGGACGTATATCTCCGAGAGTTCGGAGGTGAACAATCGCGGACGTAATATCTGCATCTCGCAGATGTCGTGGGGCGTAGGTCCGATGGTCATTCTCTTCTTCGGCATGCTCGTGGCTCCTGGCGGGTTCCTGTATGCTCCGGTCGAGTCGCTGGCTCATGCCATCGCAGGGGCTGATGCACCGCAGGAGACAGTCCAGGTGTTCAGTTCGCGCGTAGTATTCCTGACGCTATTCATCGTGGCCTTCATCGCCTGGAACCTGCAGCGCCAGTTGGAAGAGAGCGCCGAGTTTACTGCCAACAAGGCTAAGGACAAGAATGGTATCGTGGATAACATCAAACTGCTGTTTACCAATAAGATCGCCGTCAAGACAGTGGCCTTCCTCGCTACAATCTACCTCACTTGGAACCTGGTGGCCTCGGTGATGGGCTTTTTCATGCCACATATCTACGAGACGGCTGGCGGACTGAGCAACGAAGAGGCTAACATGCTGAGTTGCATCAGTTGGGTGTTCGTGGTCGTCACCACGTTTACCATCTCGTTCTTCGTCGACAAGGTCGCCCACCGTTTCTTCTACGTCTTTGGCCTGGCAGCCGCACTCACGGCTTGGATCCTGATTATCGGCGGAGGCGTATCCACGATTGCCGGCATCTGGGTGTTCACCATCCTGTGGGGTGTCAACAATGGTAGTTCCGTGCAGGTGTTCTATGCCCTGTGGGGTTCAGAGTTGTTCCCCGCCAAGTTCCGCGCCGGTGCGCAGGGACTGATGTTCTTCATCGTGCGTGGTCTCTCAGCAGTCTGGGGACTCGTATTCACCTTCATCTATGGCGACAATGGCGAGGGCTTCACACTGGCAGCCTACTGCATGGTGGCTCTGCTGCTGACATCGCTCATCGTGGGACTGCTGGGCATGCCTAACACACGCGGCAAGTCGCTGGAGCAAATCACGAAAGAGCGTTACGGTGAGGAGATTTAGAGTTAAGAGTTAAGAATTAAGAGTTAAGATCATATGAAAAGTATTTTGGAAGGCCGCGAAGGATTGAAAGCGGTAGTTTATCAGATTGCAGAGGTGACCGGCTACCTCTGGCAGAAAGGTTGGGCAGAGCGTAACGGTGGTAACATCACCGTGAATGTGACGGAGTTTATGGATGACGAGTGCAAGGCCATGCCTGCCATCGCCCCCGTAAAGCAGATCGGTATGACGCTGCCCCAGTTGAAAGGCAAGTATTTCTATTGCAAGGGTACGGGTAAGCGCATGCGCGACCTCGCCAGGGAGCCGATGCAGAACGGTAGTATCATCCGCATCTGCGACGACTGCGCCTCGTATGAGGTGATTGCCGACGAGCCCGTGGTGCCCACCTCGGAGTTGCCCACGCATCTTGCCCTGCAGAACTATCTGCTGGAGACGGGCAGTTGCTACAAGGCCACACTCCACACCCACCCCATCGAACTGGTGGCCATGAGCCATATCCAGCGTTTCCTGAAGGGTGACGAGATGACACGTGTGCTGTGGTCGATGATTCCTGAGACACTGGCCTTTGCCCCGCTCGGCATCGGCATCGTGCCCTACGCCCTGCCCTCATCCGTCGATCTGGCAGAGGCCACTCTGGAGCAGATCAAGAAGCATGACGTGGTGATGTGGGAGAAACACGGTACGGTGGCCGTTGGTCAGGACATCATGGATGCCTTCGACCAGACCGACGTGCTCTGCAAGGCTGCCAACATCTACATGTGCGCCCGTGCTATGGGTTCTGAGCCCGACGGCATGACGGAGGCACAGATGAAAGAGGTGCAGGATGTGTTCAACCTGCCGAAAAAGAGGCCCTGCTGATTACCATTTGCCTTTTTCACAAAAAATGATGCACCCCAGTTTCGCTGATAGTAACCGACAACTATCGCGAACGGGGTGCATCTGCACAAAATAAATACTTCAGTCTAGTCTTATTCTGTCTGGAGATGTATCTCCTTATCCACCACCTCACCATTCAGGATACGGAAGGAATTCAAGTTCGGTTTTCCGTCCAGCAGTGAGAGGATGGCATAGCGGATCGTAGGATCATTGGCCAGCCGCAGGTCTTCCTGCGAGGGGCGCGAGGGCGAGGCCGGGTGCGAGTGCCAGTTGGCCAGGATCTTCAGCCCATGCTCACGGGCATAGCGCAGGGCGGTGAACTGGTCCTTCGGTGCAAAGGAGAAGTGCTCCGGTGAGTGGTCTACGTTCTCCATCCAGTAGTTCTCCGTCACCACATCATCCGTCCCCAGCAGATAGCCGCACGACTCATTAGGTGCATCCTTCTGTGCCTGCGCAATCAGTTCCTCTATGACGTTCTCAGGAATTGTCATTCTGAAATTTAATGTTTAAAGTTTAATATTTAATGTTTCAAGTCGCACGCTGCCTGCTCATAGTCGATCAGGTGATCGATGGTGGGATGCGAGCCGCAGATGGCGCACGTATCGCGATGCTTCACAGGAACGGTACGGAACTGCATCGTCTTGGCATCGAACGTCAGCAGACGGTTCGTCAGCAGTTCGCCCACACCCGTGAAATACTTCAGGGTCTCGGCAGCCTGAATAGTGCCCAGCATACCGGCGATGGCACCCAGCACACCGGCCTGTGAACAGGTGGGAACGGCTCCTACGGGAGGCGGTTCCTTGAACATACAACGGTAGCAGGCCGTACCGGGCAGGTGGGTGAAGGTCTGGCCGTTGAAGCGCAGGATACCTCCGTGAGAGAACGGCTTGCCAGCCATCACACAGGCATCATTGATGAGGAACTTCACGGGGAAATTGTCGGTTCCGTCCACGATGAAGTCGTACTCCTTGATGATGTCGAGGGCATTCGAGGAATCCAGGAACTTGTAGTAGGTATCCACTTTCACGTCGGGGTTAATGGCGAGGATTTTCTCCTTCGCACTTTCCACCTTGGGGATGCCCACATCCTTCGTAAAGTGGATCACCTGACGCTGGAGGTTCGAGAGGTCCACCACGTCGGCATCGATGATACCGATCCGGCCGATACCGGCCGCAGCGAGGTAGAGACTGACGGGAGCACCCAGTCCGCCGGCTCCCACGACGAGCACTTTGGCATTCAGGATCTTCTCCTGACCTTCCACGCCTACATCTTTTAATAATATATGGCGCGAGTAGCGCTGTATCTGTTCTTCTGTGAAATCAAACATAACTGCCTCCTCCCATGAAATACAGGAAATCTACCTTGTCACCTTCATTCAACTGGATTTTCTCCCAGTCCTCGCGTTCGGCGAATTCCTCATTCACCTGCACGGAGACCATCTCCGGCTGCAGAACGTTATTCTGACTAATCAGTTCACTCACGTTGAGCGGCAGGCTTACTTCCTGCGCGTCTCCATTTACATAAATCTTTGCCATAATCTTTTGTCGGTTTAAATCACGGTGCAAAGGTACGGAGATTTCAGGGATTCCGCAATCCCACAATAGGGGTAAATGACATACCAAACGTTTGGTATGCGAAATGCCATATTCGGGCGATTGTGGGGGATGGGATTTCGCCGTACCTTTGCACCCAGATATTCAAACCGACAAATTATGGCAGAAACAAAGAAACTGAGCATCATCGCCTTCAGTGGCGATTTCGACAAACTGACCGCAGTATTTACATTAGGTACGGGCGCGGCAGCAGTAGGCTATGAAGTCAACATCTTCTTCACGTTCTGGGGCCTCGACGCCATCAAGCAGAAGCAGGGGCGCTCGTTTGTGGGCGGCAACTGGCTGACGAAGATCTTCGGATTCATGATGGGCGGACTCCACGTGGCTCCCACCTCAAAGTTCAACTTCCTCGGTGCCGGCCCTAAGATATTCCGCTACCTGATGCGTAAGAACAACGTGGCAACGCTCGAAGAACTCGTAGAGGCCGCCAAGGCCCTCGGTATCAACCTCTACGCCTGCGAGATGGCGATGCACGTGCTGGGACTGAAGAAGGAGGACTTCATCCCCGAGGTGAAGGACGTACTCGGCGTGGCCTCGTTCCTGCAACTCTCCGAGGGAGGACAAACGCTGTTTATTTAATGCAAAATCCACAATGCACAATGCATAATTTATAATTTTAACCGACAACATTATGGCAACAAAGACATTAGACATTACGAAGGAGCATTGCCCAATGACCTTCGTAAAGACGAAGATTGAACTCTCAAAACTCAACGAGGGCGACATTCTGGAAGTACTGCTCGCCGAAGGCGAACCGCTCGACAACGTTCCCCGCAATGCGAAGGAACAGGGCTACAACGTGCTCAGCGTGGAGCATGTGGAAGGCACGACACATAAAGTAACCATCAAAAAATAAAACATTATGGCAGATTCAAATCTTCAGCGCAGTGTGACCACTGCTACCGCCAGAAGACTGGCAACCACCACCAAGACCGCCCCGCAGATGGGCAGTATCACCCCACGTTTGCTCCTGAAACTGTTGCCCTGGGTACAGGTCAGTGGCGGCACCTTCCGTGTAAACCGCACGAAGGTGGAACTCCGTAAGAACGACCGCCTGCCCATCCAGTATGTCAACGGCGTACCGACCTTCACGGCCAAGAACCTGAAGGCCATCCCCCTGTTCTCCGAGTTCGACGATGAGATCGTGAACCGTCTGGTGAGCGCCTTCGAGGCCCAAGAGGTGGATGTTGACAAGTACTTCGTCACCGAGGGTAAGGACAAGCAGCGTTTCTTCATCGTGGCCAGTGGTCAGGCTGAGGTTATCAGCAAGGGCTCTCATGGCGAGGAACTACGGATAGCCCTGTTGGGCGACGGTGAGTACTTCGGCGAGGCCGACCTGCTTGACGATGCAGAGTCTACCGTCAGCGTGCGTGCCGTCACGCCCACCGTATTCCTGGGACTGAAACTCAAGGAACTGCTGCAGTTCATTGAGGAAGTGCCCGACTTCCGCGAGACGTTCAACAAGGCCGTCGACAAGCAGTTGCGCCTGAAGGCCTCCGTGAACGACAACGGCGAGAAGCACATCGACCTGGTGAGCGGCCACGAGGAGGACAACATCATCCCCGAGACCTATATCGACTATGAGGAGAATCCTACCGAGTACTCGCTGAACACCCTGCAGACAGTGGTGCGTGTGCACACCCGCGTGAGCGACCTCTATAACAACCCCTACAACCAACTCGAAGAGCAGTTGCGCCTCTCCATCGAGAGCATCAAGGAGCGCCAGGAGTGGGAACTCATCAACAACAAGAAGTTCGGTCTGCTGGCAGCCGCCAACCCCGCCTATCGCATCTCTGCACGCTACGGTTCTCCTACCCCCGACGATCTCGACGAACTGCTGAGCCTCGTGTGGAAAGAGCCCGCCTTCTTCATCGCCCATCCGCGTGCCATCGCCGCCTTCGAGCGTGAGTGCACCTGGCGCGGCGTGCCCCCTGTGACCACCGATCTCTTCGGCACGAAGGTCATCCTGTGGCGCGGTGTGCCCCTGATTCCATCTGACAAGGTGGAGGTAGAGGGACAGTACCTGACGGGCCGCGGTGTCGGCACCACGAAGATCATCCTCGTCCGTACGGGTGAGCACAACCAGGGTGTCATCGGTCTCCACCAGAGCGGCATCCCCGGTGAGATAGCCCCCAGCCTGAGTGCCCGTCTGATGGGTCTCGACAAGTTCGGCGTGGCCTCCTACCTGCTGACGAAGTACTTCTCGCTGGCCGCCCTGACGGATGACGCCATCGCCGTGCTCGAGAACGTCGAAGTGGGCTACTATCATGACTATCAGCATCGTAACGCGATTGAGAAATGAACATACAAGAATCATTCATTCCTGATCCGGGGTTCGGCTTTGCCTATACGCAGGCCCCTCAGGACGACGGTGCACTGCAGCGACTCAAGGAGATCGCCCAGCAGTACTGCCCCGACGAACTGAGGGCTGAGCGGCAGGCCGTACTTCCTGATGAGGAACTCCATCTGGAGGAACTGGAGGCAGGCTTCAAGGCCCTGCTTGCTGGAGGGAACCCTTTCAGCGACCTGCCCTACATCGGCGATGCCGTCCAGTATGGTGCTGTGTCACAGCACCCCTCCGAGCAGCCCTCGGACATCACTCCTGCCGACAACGGCTTCGGCATCGGCATCCCCGAGACGCAGAAACTACAGAACCTGCACTACGAGGAGGTCGACACGCTGAACTCCGACCAGATCAAGAAGGACTTCCCCGTGCTGAATCAGAAGGTGAACGGCCACGACCTCGTATGGCTCGACAACGGCGCTACGACGCAGAAGCC
>JAFUAK010000253.1 GCA_017460765.1 Prevotella sp.
TCGGCCACCTGCGAGGGAATCTCCTCGTTCTTCTCGTGGACGATAATCTGTGCGTGGGTCAGATTCGCCAAAGCAAACTTCTCGTTCAGCCCGCCGGGGTTCACCATCACGCGCACCTCGGGCTTGTCGATGTCGGCCAGCGACTGGTAGCGGTCGGCCTCGTCGGCGCGGCAGAGGATCGTCTTGCCGTTGCACAGATAGCCGTCGCTCATCAGCATCGTCTCCTTTCGGGCATCGGTGATGGTGATGCCGCCGATGGCGAGGTCAAATGTCTGAGGCTCAGCCAGCACATCGGCAGTCAGCGTAGGCCATGAGGTCTGCACAAACGCGACGTCCACGTCCAACCGCTGGGCTATCTTCCCGGCCATCTCAATGCCGAAGCCCCAGTAATTGCCATCGCTCTCCTTGTAGGACAACGGTCGATAGTCGCCCGTAGTTCCCACCAGCAATGTGCCACGTTCGGTAATCCGCTCAACGGTGGGCTGTCCCTTCAAGGGATCCTCGTTCGACGAACATGAGGCAAACGATACCGTGCCGCTGATGATGAGAGTGGCGGCCAGCACCCATAGTTTCAATGTCTGTTTCATATAGGTAATTAAAGTTGCCTACAAAGTTAGGCAAAATCCTTCATTCCACCGCGTCCAAATCGTCCGCATCGAAAGATTTTGTTAATTTTGAAACAGATTTTGTTTATTTTGAAACTTTGCCCCCCTAATTCCGACTTTCTGCTTCGGTTAGGCGTAGGTGACATCAGTCCCGCAATGGGGCCGCTATTCATATTTTAAGTTATTTGGTAGTAATCGTAACAAAAGCCGTCATGCCTGGCAACAGGTGTGGGTGGGGTGCCAATGTTGCCTCGACATGCGCCATGCCATTTTCGTCAATGACCGGACTGACGGCTGAAACGGTAGCCTCATGGTGCTCAGACGGGAAGGTGATGGTGGAAACGGAGAGCGTGGCTCCATTCTCGTATTTGGCCAGTTCGTTTTCGAGCACGTCGAAACTTACTTTCAGATGGTCTATATCCACAATGTAGAAGAGGGGTTCGCCTGGCAAGGCTGCACCGTAAAGCGTATTGCGGATTTGCGACACATAACCGGAAATGGGGGCTGTGATGGTGCAATAGGAGAGCGAGTGTTCCAGTTCGTGCAATTCGGCCTTGGCCTCGTTGTAGCCACTGTTGATACGTGCAAGGTGCTTGATGTTGTCGGGGGCCTCGTCCAGCCGGTCACGCTTATAGCCCTGTCCCATCAGGATAGCCTGATATTGGAATTCTGCTTTCTCCAGTTTGGCACGGCAGTGGAGGATCTTCTCACGCAGGGCAACGTCGCTCAGTCGGACTACGACCTGACCTTTTTTGACGTATTGTCCGGTCTGGTCGGCGGCGAACATGACAATCTGTTCGGCAATACGGCTAAAGACTGGAATCTCACGAACGCTTTCAATCTTGCCTTTATTGGCTGTGGAATAATCCGCAGGCGGCTGACGGGTTGAGGATTCCGACGGCATCACAGCCAGCGTGTCAGCCGGTGCCGCGTTGCGCTGCACATCCTTCTTCTGCTGGCAGGCAGCGAGGAGCAAGAAGGTAAAGAGACTTGCTAATAAAAAACGTATATTCCTATTCATTATTAATAAGGGTTTGCAAATGATAATGGGTTGTCCAGAATTCTTCTAAGACAGTCAGGTAGTTGGTGTAGGCCATAGACCATCGGGTTTGTGCCAGCGTATAGGTGTTGATGTCGCAGATGCCGTTGGCATAGTTATCGGCTGCGTCGTTGAACACTTCCTCAGCCAAGTCAACGGTCTGCCGCGTGCTTTCAAGCAACATCCTGCTGGTATTCAGCCGATGCAGGGTCACGGTGGCATCTTCCGTCAACAGGCGTTCCTCTTCGCTGAGTGCCGACTGCTGACGCTCCACCCATGCCATGGCTGCACCATGCCGTTTTTGGGCTGCGCCATGATCTGCCAACGGTATCGTGACTTGCACGGCGCCCAGCGCATACAGTTGTTGGTTCTTATAGGCACTGCCGAGGGTCGTATTGACCTGCTGGAGCCCCAGATTGATGTCCAGTCCGACATTGATGCCCCGCTCTTTGCTTGCCTTGTCTTCCTGATGGCGGGCTTCAGTCAGTTCTGCCAGGCGTTGCTGGTAGGCCGGGCTGTTGTTCCGGGCAAGCATGGCCGCCTCCTCTGGCGTATAGCCGACGGGAGGGGGAAGTTCTGGTATAGCCAGCAAGGGTATGCTGTCAGGTATCTGTTTCATCCGCAACAGGGAAGCCAGTTCTATTCTTGCCTTCAACTCATCCTGGCGCGTCACTTCCAGCAGGTTGGCTGCATTTTGTTGCTGCACCTCTATGGAGCGCAGTTCCGCCAGCGAGACGATGGCGATGCTGGCTTTCTCACGGGCAATGGCCAAGAGGGTGTCGTTCATCCGCAGTTCGTCGAGACGCATCTGCAACATGCGCTGCTGACGCGCCAAGCGGAAGTAGCGCACGGCAGCCTCCTCGGCGATGCACCGCAGATTGTGGGCATGTTGCCGACGTGCAACTTCAAGTCGCTGGTCCTCCACCTTCTTCTCCCATCGGAAGGGGTTGTAGCCCAGCAGGCTATGGCTGTAGCCTACCAGCAGCGGACTGGCCACGAACTGGCGCGGATGTCCCGAGGCTTCTTCGCGGAAGAACTCACTCCAGATGGCCTGTGTGCCTACGAAGGCTTCACCGCCGAAGGGCAGCACCTTCTGACTGAGCCTCAACTGGGCGGAAGTAGAGAGGATGTCGAAGTTCCGCAAATAGACGTAGTCGCGGCTGGGGTCGCTGACAATACGGGAGTAATTGGGTACGACCTTCAACGATAACTGTGGCTTGCGCAAAGCCTCGAAAGCATCATAGGAGGCCTGTCGGCTACGATATTCCTGCTGGCTCTGGAAGGCGGTGATGGCACTGTCTTGGGATAGACGTATCACCTCATCCAAGGTCAGCGTCGCCTGTCCCCTACTGCCCAAGGGAAGCATGCAGAGTAGTAAGCCTACCAGAAGGCGGAAAAAGCCGCGCGCCTGGAGTTCCCTGAAGTTGCCGTCCGCTGCCACGCGGCCATCCTTCAGCACGATGATACGGTTACAGTGCTGTATCGTGCTCAGCCGGTGGGCTATGACGATGCGCGTACATTTCAACTTCGCCAGGTTCTCGATGACGGTGTGCTGGCTGATGTTGTCGAGTGCCGAGGTAGCCTCGTCGAGGAAGAGCACCTTGGGCTTCCTGACCAGTGCCCGTGCTATGAGGATGCGCTGACGCTGCCCGCCTGATACGCCTTTGCCATCGGTGGTGATGGGCGTGTCCATGCCTAACGGCATGTTGCGAATGTCGCCGTCGAGCGCCGCCAGTCGGGCTGCCTCCCAGGCATCGTCGTCGGTCAGCAGCGGACTGTTGAAGATGATATTGTCGCGGATGGTGCCCTCAACGAGTTGTCCGTCCTGCATGCAGATGCCGATGCAGTGCTGTCGCAGACTGCGCAGGTTGATGTCGCTCAGGTCGTACTGGTCGTAAAACACCGACCCGGCAAGCGGATGCTCCAGACCGAGCATCAGCCGCATCAGCGTGCTCTTGCCGCAGCCCGATGCTCCTACCAGGGCTACGTAGTCGCCGCTGTTGATGCTCAGGTCGAGTCCGTCGAAGAGCAGGGGCATATCGTCGGCATAGCGGAACTTCAGGCCTCGTACGTCCATCCGGCCTGAGATGCTTTTCACCACATTGGCATCTTCCTTGGTCTCCGTCTTGGCAGTAAAGAGGGGACGGCAGAGTCGCGTCTCGGGCAGCAGGCGGGCCACCATCTTCGTGATGCCCTGCAACTGAAGGACGGCATTGCAGACGAGACCCAGTACGGCACAATAGGCGATATAGTCGGAAAGCGACAGCCCGTAGTGCCAGGCCGCCCCCATCGTCACGATCATGGGCAGGAACTTAAGACAATAACTGACGCTGGTCACATAGAAATTGGCCAATGGCTGGCGACTACTAAATTGCTCTGAGGGAGCGTATGCCTTGGCCCACTGGAGGAAGGCACGGAACTCGGCTCCGCTGGTCTTGATCTTCTGGATGCCAGAGAACAGGGAGAACAGTGTGCCTATGAGTCGGGAACTGCTGTCATTAACATTCAGTTGCACTTTCTTTGTATAGTAATACTCCAGCATGATGGCCACCAACTGTAGCGTGATGACGATGATGCCGGTGAAAAGCAACGGACCGCCATAGACGAAGAACTGTACGAACATGATGGCAGAGAAGAGGAAGGTGAGCAGGGTCGAAAGGAAACTGGCCGTCAGGCTGGAACTGACGCGCGACAGCGACAGCAGACGGTTGGAGAGGTCGCCCGGCGTAAACGCCTTGGCAAATGAGGCCGGCAGTTGCAGCAGGCGTGACATCATGGCCGTCTGCAGGGCATACTCCACCTTGTCCTTGATACGTACCACTACCAAGTTACGGGCAATCTGTACCATCGTCAGTCCGACGGCTGCACTGAAGAGCAGCGTCGCAATGGGAACAATCTGGGCGGCATCGCCCGA
>JAFUAK010000254.1 GCA_017460765.1 Prevotella sp.
ATGCTTTTCGAGTGTTTCATATCCCTGAATTGGAATATGAGGATTTGGCAGACATCTTGCAAAAGAAGGAGTATGAGCTATTGAAGAATGACGAAACCTTCTTGGACGTATTGCCGAAACTCGGAGGCAACCTCAACTATATTTGTTCTTTGGCAACAGCAATGCAGGGTTGTAACAGAATGGATGTGGCCATACAGTCAGTAATCGCTCAGAATGACCGATATTTCAGATTGCTATTTAGCGGTTTGTCTGGCATGCTTCAGCGTACACTCTATGGTTTAGCACAAGGCGGAGAAACTGCATCTTCAGCAGAGGTACAACACCTGTCGGGTCTAACAGCCGCAAATACTGCTTCTGGTCTGTTCAGGTTGGAGAAACAGGGGTTCATCAGTAGAGTTGGCGACAAAAGACGCAATGTCACTTACAAGATCAATGACTTTCTCTTGCGTAAGTGGCTAGAAAAGAAGTAATGTAGTCCTATATAGACATGATATTGGCTGCAAATTTGAAATGTGGGAAAAGAAAAGCCCCGTAAATCATTGATTTACAGGACCCTTTTTAAGGCGCTTCAGGATGGGCTTGAACCAACGACCCCCTGATTAACAGTCAGGTGCTCTAACCAACTGAGCTACTGAAGCAGGTTTTGCTGTTAAGCGGGTGCAAAAGTACGGCGAATTTTTGAAACTACCAAACTTTTCGGCCAAAAATTTCAAGGAAACTTAATTTTTTTGCAAAAAAAGGTAATAAATGGGTGTTTTCTTGCGAGAATCATGTAATTTTGCAGCGTAAAAAAGTAAAAAGGTAAAAAAGAAAAAATGAGAAGACGTATTGTACCACTTCTGCTGATGCTCGTCGTGTCGCTGGCGGCTTCTGCCCAGAAGAATAAGGACCATAACTTCGAGGTGGGTAAGCACCTTGACATCTTCAATCAGGTGTATAAGAACCTGGAACTGCTCTATGTGGATACGCTGAACCCGAAGGAGACCATCGGTACGGGAATCAACGCGATGCTGCGCAGTCTGGATCCTTATACGGAGTACTATGCACAGGACGAGACGAAGAACCTGAGGATGATGCTCACGGGAAAGTATGCGGGTATCGGTGCGCTGATCCGTAAGCATCAGAAACTGGACCGTGTGGTGATTGACGAGCCCTATGCCGACATGCCTGCCGCCGAAGCCGGACTGAAGAAGGGCGATGTGATCCTGAGTATCGACGACTCGATGATGACCGACAAGGCCGTGGGCTACGTCAGTGAGCATCTGCGCGGTGAGCCGGGCACTAGTTTCCTGTTGAAGGTCATGCGTCCCTCGACGGGCAAACTGATGAATTTCAAGATTACCCGACGGAACATCAAACTGCCTGAGTTGCCCTATTATGGCATCCGTGAGGGGAATATCGGCTATATCAACCTGAACTCCTTCACTGAGGGCTGTGCCAAGGATATGCGCCGGGCCCTTATCGACCTGAAGAAGCAGGGAGCCACCTCGCTGATCCTGGACCTGCGCGGCAATGGCGGCGGTTCTGAGCAGGAGGCAGTAGACATCCTGAACCTCTGGTTGCCGAAAGGTATTACCGTGGTGGAGAACCGCGGCAAACTCAAGCAGGCTTCGAAGGAATACAAGACACATGTGGAACCGCTCGACACGGTGATGCCGCTGGTGGTGCTGGTGAACGGTGAGACGGCCTCGGCCAGTGAGATTACCAGCGGGGCCATCCAGGATCTGGACCGTGGAATAGTATTAGGTACGCGTACATACGGGAAGGGCCTGGTGCAGATACCTATTGACCTGCCGTATAATACTAACATGAAGGTGACGACCTCGAAATACTACATTCCCAGCGGGCGCTGTATCCAGGCCATCAACTACAAGCACTCGGGCGGCGGCTATCGTGAGCATATCCCCGACTCGCTGACGAAGGTGTTCTATACCCGTAACGGCCGTGAGGTGCGCGACGGTGGCGGTATCAAGCCCGATGTGGAACTGAAGGCCGACACGATTCCCAATATCGCCTTCTATCTCTCTGCCTCGGGCCAGGACTCGACGGAGGTGATGTTCGACTACGTGGTCGACTATATCACGAAGCATCCGACAATCGCCCCGGCATCTGAGTTCCACCTGACGGATGCCGACTGGCAGGCATTCAAGGAGCGTGTGATCAGCAGCGGCTTCACCTACGACCCTGTCAGCAAGAAACAGTTTGCAGAACTGGTGAAGACGGCACAGTTCGAGGGCTACTACGAAGAGGCAAAGCCAGCCTTCGATGAACTTGAGTCGAAACTGAATCATAACATAGCCGTCGACCTGG
>JAFUAK010000255.1 GCA_017460765.1 Prevotella sp.
GCAAGTCAAGGGCATTGAGCGGGATGCTGCCGACCTGTGGTTTGAGATAGAGCGAGGCTCAGACCTCCTGCTGGAGTTCGTGCCCGAGTACGATTTACAGTATTTGGGTTCGGAGAATGAAGTGACAAGACTGATTGTCAACTCCGACAGCATCCCCCCTCTTACGATTCAGGACAACAAGTATCTCATCCGTCAGGTACAGAGCGAGGTGGATATTGATGTGACCTTCGAACTGAAATCCAGAACCCTGTGTATCCGTCAGGGCGATGGCGGCTCCATCTTCGTCAGGTACGATTGGTCTGAGGCAGCCAGCGTATATATCCTGCCGAATGAGAATGCCGAAGTGGAGTCTGCCGTCTTCGATGGCTATCTCCTTTCTATGTGGGAAACCTATTTCCTTATAGGCGACAACCATTATAACTTCTCCACGCTGTGGGAAGACAAGACCTTGGACATACGCTATAAGCAGAAGGAGGAACAGCCATGATCAAATACTGCCGCGTCTTATCCATTATTCTGGGGCTGATGCTGTCAAACAGCACTTTCGCCTACGACTTCGAGATCAACGGATTCAACTATAACATCACCTCGCCCACCACGGCGACGCTTGAGCAGATCGACAGTGTGACGGCAGAAGTCATCATTCCCGCCACCGTGACCTTCGAGGGGCACAAACTGACGGTCACTGCCTTGGGGAGCGGCCTGATTCCTTACTCTGAAAAACTGGTCATCCGCAAGGCCGTCCTTCCAGAGACCATCGAGACCATCGGCTATGGAGCCTTTCTCTATTGTGAATCGCTGCAGTATGTCAATCTGCCTAAAAACCTGCAGATCATCGAGAGTGAAGCCTTCAGCCAATGTCATCAACTTGTCATCGACGAGTGGCCTGATCAATTGCGTAAGATAGGCAATGATGCCTTCGTGGCCTGCGACAGCCTGACATCCGTCCACCTGCCTGGCACCATGGAGTCTATCGGCATGTGGGCCTTCAATTATAGCGGCATCACCTCCCTGCGCATCGACAGAGGCGGCCCTGTCGCTTTGGGCGACTATTCCTTTATCAATTGTAAGCGACTGAAAGAGGTGACATTCGATGCCGATGTGAATGGAGCCATCGGCCAGCAGATGTT
Organism: Prevotella sp.; assembly: GCA_017460765.1. GTDB lineage: Bacteria > Bacteroidota > Bacteroidia > Bacteroidales > Bacteroidaceae > Prevotella. The sequence continues at coordinate 1,131 of JAFUAK010000255.1, forward strand.
CTACCAGTGCGAGTCTCTGGAATCTGCCGTCTTCAACGGCTCGATAACGCCTGTCTACGGCTCATCTTACATGGGTGGAGAAGCGTTTCGCGGTTGTGTATCCTTGAAGACGGTCCGCCTGCCAAAGGGGTTGACGACCATCAATTCCGGCGCCTTTGCAGAGTGCCAGAGCCTGGAAAGTATCGATCTGGGCGACCAACTTACCGACTTGAATCTCGAAGCGTTTGCCAACAGCGGTCTCAGGAGCATCACTCTGCCAGAGACGCTGACGAACATCGGACCGATTGTATTCTGGGGCTGCAAGAACCTCGAATCAATCACGTTGCCGCTTCGCGTCGAGAGAATATGTGGCTACTTCGACAGCACCTCAGGCATCACGCGGATGGAGGTGAAGAATCGCGTGCCTCTGGGGATCAACGAATATGAATGGATCGACCTGTACAACCGCATCACGCTGGTTGTGCCTGCAGGCAGCAAGGATCTGTATGCCCAGCACGACATCTGGGGACGCTTCGAAAAGATAGAAGAAGCGGCACCTGAACGCTTCACATTCTATGCCGACTTCAACATCAAGGGAGAAGGTCGCCTGCTGTGGAACGGCAAGCCCTGTGTCAGTGGCGACAGGATTGAACTGACCGAAGGCGACACCATCCAGATCCGTCAGGAACCCGTCAATGAGTCAGACTCCGTCGTATGGGTTTATATGGGTAATGATGAAAACGTCAAACTGCATCGCGACAGTGTCTATACATTCGTCGTTACGAAAGACATCAACCTCTCCGTCTTCTTCAGAACCCGGGTCATTGTTGAGCAAGTACAGGTCACCCTGAAGCAGACAGAACTGGGTGTCGTCAAACTCGACCTGACGAAAGGCAAACGGGCAGAGATCAAGATTCAGCCCGATGACGGATGGAAGGTGAACTGCATCTCGCAGGATGGTATCGACGTCACCAGCCGTCTGACAGATACCGGCTTCCTCGTCACAGAACCCCTGCAAGAAGACACGGAAATCGTCATTGCCTTCGAACGGACAGGGTCCGACAATATTGAACAAAGAGAAAGTGCACCTTTCCGAGTCAGAACCTTCAACGGCACCCTGATGATCGACAACGTCACCCCGAATAGCCTGATAGACATCTACAGGACGGACGGATCCCTTGTCAAGCAACTCCATGCCAAACAATCCTCTCTTAGCATCCAGTTGCCCATCCACCAGATTTATCTCATCAAGATTGCCAACAACATAGTTAAAATCAGACTGTAAACACATTTTCCCACGGTGGGAATACTTTGTTCCCAGTGTGGGAATGTTTTGTTCCCAAGGTGGGAATATATTTCCAGATACTGGCCGCTTATTTCGAAATAAGGGGCCCTTATTTGCAAATAAGGGCCGAGTATTGAGAAATAAGCGTGCCTTATTGCAAGACCTAACATGTTTTCTTCGGAAAGCCTTTGTAGAAAGGACTTTCGCGAGTTTCAAGAGGTAACAAAGAGGTAATAAAGAGGTCATAAAGAGGTAACATGAAACCTCGCATGCAATTTTTTGGCAGAATAAGTTTAACAATTGCATAAAAACGCATGAAATCTTGGGTAAAAACTTGCATACCGCAAATTTTTTTTGTATCTTTGCACTCGGAAAACGCTGTGAAAAGCGCTCGTCCTGCTAAGGAATAGGAATCAAGGACTAAGTTTAACAAATTATTTTTTTCTCTATGCATCAGAAACCATTTATCAATGGGGGCATTATGAATGCTGCCCTCGAGACAACGCTCCGTGTCGAGCAGTTTCTCAATGAAAGTTACCGCTTCCGTCGCAATGTGCTGAACGGGAAGGTAGAGTATGTAACCAAGCCCGATGGCGACGCTTCGCCTGATGAGGCTGCCAACGAAGTCTGGCACCCGCTGACTCAGGAAGCACTCAACAGCATCATCCGCAGGGCCAAGAAGGAGCAGGTGCTCGAAAAAGGCAGTCCCAAGACGGAGATTATGGAGTTCGTACATTCAGAAGATGTACCCGTACATAATCCTATTGGCGACTACCTCGCTAAGTTGCCGAAGTGGGACGGACAGAACCACATCGGGCTGCTCTTCAGCCGACTGCCAGGCATCACCTCTGAGCAGCAGGGCTTCTTGGCTACCTGGCTACGCTCGGCGGTGGCTCACTGGCTGCAGATGGACACGCTGCACGGCAATGAATGCGTACCCACGCTGATCGGTACGCAGGGTTGTGGCAAGACTACCTTCTTCCATCGCCTGCTGCCAACGGAACTGCGCCAGTACTATCTCGACCATCTGAACCTGTCGAATAAGTTCGATAAGGAGATGGCGCTGACGAACAATCTGCTGGTGAACCTTGATGAACTCGATGCCATCAAGCAGAGCCAGCATGCGGCGCTGAAGCAGACGCTCTCGAAGAGCAAGGTGAACGGCAGGCCCATCTACGGCTGCGCCCAGGAGGACCGCCCTCGATTCGCCTCGTTTGTGGCAACAACGAACAATCCGCATCCGCTGACTGATCCTACCGGCTCGCGTCGATACATCTGCCTGCAGATTCCTGAAGGGCAGTACATCGACAATGCCGGTGAGATCGACTATGGGCAGTTGTATGCTCAGGTGGTCTATGAACTGACGGAAACCAAGACGCCCTATTGGTTCTCGAACGACGATGTGGAGCGTATCCAGCAGTTGAACCAGAACTACCTGCAGCAGAAGGACATAGCAGAGATGGTGGAGATCTGTTTCCGCAAGCCGAAGGCAGGTGAGACTGCCAAACTGATGAATTCAGGCATGCTGCTGAAGCAGATTCAGAAGGACTACCCTTCCGTCGACATCAATCACGGCAACAAGGTGCGTGTAGGTCAGGCAATGAAGAGTCTCGGCTACGAATCCGCCGACCACAGCAATGTGCCCTTCTACAAAGTGATTCCACTCAAAGCGGCTTAGGATGTTACCTCTGTGTTATCTCTATATTACCTCTTTGTTAGGTGTGCCAGAACCGTCTGGCGCATCTAACTCTCTGAAAAAGAAACAATTACAATTTTAGCATGTTAGGTGTTATGGAAAAAACGTTAGAATCTAAAAATATCCCTTGGGGATTCGAACTTTGTTTCAACAGCGACTGCCAGTTGCGCGACAAATGCCTGCACTATCAGGCCTATCTTCTGAAGCCCGCAGAACAACTCAGTGGATCTGCAGTCTATCCGGATGCGTGGAAAACTGGCCAATGTCAGCGCTTCCGCGAGGACAAACTGGTGCAAAAGGCCTGGGGCTTCAGCAAGATTTACAGGAATGTACCCTCCTATCTGCGGGCCGAGGCGCGCCGTTGTGTCAAGCGCTACTTCAGCAGCGGCTGCGGCCCCTACTACCGCTACCATCACGGCGAGAACAAACTCTCACCCCGCCAGCAGCAGGACATCCTACAGATCCTCGCCAAGTTCGGCCCCACAGAAGGCCTCGCCTTCGACCACTACGAAACGGACTTCAACTTCGTGTGACCGCGTTAGAAGGTATCGGCTTCTAGAATATTTCACCTTCCCAAAGCATCTTTAAGAAGTCCAAGACGTAGACGAGTTCTTTATCTCCTGATTTGCGAGTAATCGGATCGAGAGATACGAGAATTAAGCGACAGTCTGGATGC
>JAFUAK010000256.1 GCA_017460765.1 Prevotella sp.
ACACCTTCCACGGTGCCCTGACTGGTGGAGCGTAGCTTCACGTCCATGCCGATGACACGGTTCGACGGGATGCCGATGGCCTCCGTCAGCGCACGGCAGATAAAGCGGTCAGAACCACTGACGACGTAATAAGTAAAGCCGTTGTCCTTCAGATAGTCAAATACCTCGAGCATGGGCTTAAAGAAACTCTCGCCGTAGGTCATGCCCGAGAAACCGTTGGCAGGCTGTTGGGCGTATGCCTTCACATAGGCGTCGAACTGAGCCACTGTCATGCCTGAGTATGCCTTGGCGGCTGCGTAGGCATGTTTCATGTCGAAGTGGTCGGGCAGTTTCTTGCCGTTACGCACGAAATCGCGGATATCCTGTGCCGCCTCCTTCACGTCCTCCGGTGCCTCGTAGGTGGCGTCGTCCAGTGCGCGGTACTCCAGTAGGTTATACTCGAAGTACGTCGGGTAGAGCTCGCCGACGAACGTGCCGTCCATGTCGAATGTGGCGATGCGGTCTTCCTCCTTGATGAAGTTCGCGGAGGTAGGATTCGTCACGTCCTTCACGTAGTCTTGCAGTGCGGTCAGTGCCTCGCACTGGTTCCACAGCGTGAAGTACTCCTTCTGCTGTGGTACTGTGGTAATGTTATCATCCTTGCTGCACGATGTCAGCACTGTTGCGCCGCTGAATGTCAGGATGGCGGCGAGCATCCATAGTTTCAATGTCTGTTTCATATATAGTTTTATTAAGTTCCTCCTGCAGCATCCTTTTTATTGTTTGATGGTCAAAGCATATTATGCTTTAAACACCTCTTCACCGTCCACGATGGTGGCTACGATGTTGGCCTGGCCAACTTTCTCGATGTCGTCGTGCAGGAAGTCGCAGTCAAATACCGTCATATTGGCTATCTTACCAAACTCGATGGAGCCTATGCGATGTTCCTGATGCCACTGACGGGCCACGTTGATGGTCATGGCGCGCAGCGACTGCTCACGACTGATGGCCTCTTTGATATTGCGTGGTTGGCAGATACCGCCCAACATATCCTTTGGAGTGGTGCGCTTTTCAGCCATGTAAATGCTGTATTTTACATTCATCATCGGCGAAACGGGATAGTCGGAATGGAACACCACGTTGGCACCGGCATCGTAGAACGACTTGATGGGATAGGCCTGATCTGTCAGTTCCTTACCGACGTAGGAAACTTCCTGTTCGTAAGGACCTCCAGGAATCTTCGCAGTCCAAAGTGGTGCAACAGCCGGAACGGAGCCTGTTGCTCCCATGCGGCGGACATCCTCGTCGGTGACGAAGTGCAAGTGCGCCAGCACGTTGCGCTGGTCCATATCGCCGGTAATCTTCTCGGCATCCTCGATGCAGCCCAACATAAAGTGAGTGGCACCGCCTCCCTCAGAGTGTACATGAACGGCCAGACCCTCCTTGTCGGCCTCGACAATCAGTTGTACCATCTTGTCGTGGTCGTTGAAGCGCTCCACACCGTGATAGCCGGGCTGGTCCAGATAGTCCTGATTCTGCCAAGCGGTATGCGCCTCGGTCACACCGTCGAGGAATGCCTTGATACCAACAACGTTGAAATACTCGCCACTGTACTTGGCGCGATCTGCGGCGACGCGGGCAACCTCGGCTTTCGGGTCGGCGACATTGTCGGGCGCCAACAGATAGGCATAGGTGCGCAACTTCAACTTGCCTTCCTTTTCCAACTCATGGTACGCTTTGCTACAATCCTTGAAGAAAATCTCCACACCGGCGTCAGCAACTCCGGTAAAGCCGCTGCTGAGGGCAAAGTCCTGCCAAGCCAGCAGATAGTTCTTGGCATACTCCAATGAAGTGGGAAGTTTGGGCATGATTTCCATCACCGGATTCTCGCAGATATATCCGTCTGGTTCGCCATTGGCATCGACGTGTACCATGTCATAGCCTACTCTCTTGGCGTATGCCGCATCGATACCGGCCCACTGCAGCGCCTTGGTGTTGAGCAGCATGGAGTGTCCACCGCCTGTTTGCATGAGGAGAGGCTTATCAGAGCATATCTCGTCCAAATACGCCTTGGTGACGTATTCCTCACTTTCCACCCATCCTGCTGCCAGATAGAGCTCGCGCTGTGGGTTGTTAGCGATGAAATCCTTGATGATTTCGCGGTATTTGGCATAGTCGGTCAAACCCACCTGTGTCAGGTTTGCCTGTCCGATAAAGCGGTCGCCGGCAAAATAGCCGTGGCTATGCGATTCAAGGAACCCCGGGTAGATGTAGTTGTCGCCATAGTCCAGCACCTGAGCGTCAGCACCAGCGAGTCGTTTCGCCTCTTCAGCACTTCCGATATAGGTGAACACACCGTTCTTCACTAATGCAGCCTTGGCAAAGGGCCGCTTTTCATCAACTGTAATAATATTGCCGAGAATAATTGTCTGTTTCATATATAGTTTTATTGTCTTATTGATAGGCTTCAACCAAGAGCTCACCTTTGGCGTAGTAGGTATTCTCCTTGAGTTTTTCAAGAGCCGCAGGGCTGAGAGAGTTGCCTGTCAACGAGAAATAGACATACCAGATGTTGAGCATGGCCGTGCGTTCCGCCGAGTAGTCGTTAATCTCGTAGAGTGCTTTCTGCCCTGACGTTGTTTCCAGTTCGTCCCAGGCGGCAGTGATGTTCTCCATAGTTTTCTCTTTGTCGCCCATTCTCGCCTTCATGACGGGCAGGTACATGACTGACATAGCAAGATCATTAGACACTTTAGTCTTGGACTCAATATATTCAAGGGCGTTGAGCATGGGTTCCTCGTAGTCGGCAGTACCGGCATAGCCCTTCAGTCCGAGCATAAAGTAGTCTACGATGCCATACTTGCTGTAATACTGGTAGGTGCGCCTGACACAGCCGTCGCCAAAGCCCTTGTTGATGTAATAGTTGTTCATAGGGCCGGTGATGTTCTCCTTACAGTAGTGCATGTTGTCCTTGATGGCTGTCGTGGTGGCAGCATCGATATCGAAACCGTAGCGGGCAGCAAACCGCACGGTGCGGATGAGTGCCGAGGCGTTAATGGAGTACATCGTGTTGGCATCATAGACGGTGCGGATGATTTTGTCGCGCAGGTCGTGCAGACCACCATGATAGTCGATGATGGTGTTGGTCTGGAAGTCATAATAGACGCTGTTGATGGTCAGGTCACGCGTGTAGCTGTCATCAATGAGCCTCGTGCTATAGGTGCTATAGACGGCGTCGGCAGGGACAAACGGTTTGCCCCTCAAACTCTCGTAGACGCCCTTGATGGGCACCATGTCGGTCCAGTCGCCATTGGGATGATGGGCCTTGGCTATAGAGCCGCCATTCGTCATACTGATGGTGACCTCATAGCCCGTCAGTTTCTCCTTCATCTCTTCGGGTGTGGCATCGGTCGAGAAGTCGAGGTCGTGGATATCCGTACCCAAGATGGCATCGCGCACAGCTCCACCGTTAATGTAAGTCTTGTAGCCCAGTGTGTTGAGTGCCGTCATGACATCCTTGTGGTAGTCGGCATACTTCATGATGCCCGGGTCGAACATCGTAGTGGGGATGATGAGCTCGCCGTAACCTTTACTGATGACTTCGGGATAGTTGGCATCGATTAGTGCGTTGATATCGCTGGTGAAGAAACCGTTTTCCGGTCTCACTATATTCGACTGTCCCGGATCATCCTCTATGGACGAACAGGAGACGTTGGTCAATGAAAGACCGCAGATGATCAGGATGGCGAACATCCATAGTTTCAATGTCTGTTTCATCAAATGACTATTTGGTTTTGCGTTTGTTTACTCTGTGAGGAATCTTGTGTCAATAGGAGAAAGTGAAGTCGGTCCTTACCACACCAAAGCCCTTTTCTCCTTGGGGATGAACATCTTGTCGGTGGGCTGGATGCCAAAGGCGTCATACCAACTGTCGATCATCGGCAGGGCGGCGTTCACACGGAAGATGTGGGGCGAGTGTACGTCACTGTTGACGCAATAGGCAAGGAACTCATCCGTTATATTGTTGGCCCACATACGGGCGTAAGCCAGATAGAAGCGCTGGGCAGGGGTAAAGCCATCCTTCGACTCCAGTGGCTCCTGCTTCAGGCGGTTCTCGAAGGCACGGTAGGCCACCTGCAGTCCGCCGTTGTCACCGATGTTCTCGCCGAGGGTCTTCTCGCCGTTCACCTTCAGGCCGGGCAATGCCTCCTGCTCTGAGAACCAGTTGGCCAGCACCTTGGTGCGCTCATCAAACTTAGCCTTGTCGGCCTCGCTCCACCAGTTCATCAGGTTACCGTCCTTGTCGTACCGACAGCCCTCATCGTCGAATCCGTGCGACAGTTCGTGGCCAATCACCATGCCTATGGCACCGTAGTTGGCTGCAAAGTCAGACTCCGGGTCGAAGAAGGGCGGTTGTAGGATGGCAGCGGGGAAGTTGATGCTGTTGAACATCGGGATGTAACCTGCGTTCACTGTCTGTGGGGAGTATGGCATCATCGTCTTATCGACAGGCTTGCGCCAATATTTACGGAATAGGGCAGCAGTCGTCTCCTGGTCGATGCGGATCATGTTCTCGACGAGATTCTCGTTCTCGCGGATATCGATGAACTTCTCCATATCCTGCCACTTGTCAGGATAGCCCACGTTGATGTGTACAGCGTGCAGTTTCTCCAGTGCCTTGACCTTGGTGGAGTCGCTCATCCACGTATTTTCCTTCAGACGGTCCTCGAAAGCCTGCTGCAAATCCTTTATCAGGCGATAAACACGCTGCTTGCTCGACTCGGGGAAATACTCCTTGACATAGAGTTTGCCGATGGTCTCGCTCAGATTGCTGCTGAGTTCATCGACGGCGCGTTTCCAGCGTGGCTCCTGTTCCTGCACACCGCTGATGGCCTTGCTGGCCTCGAAAGCACGGTCTGTGAAAGCATCGCTGAGGTATTTCCTGTAGGATCTGACGGCCCTCACCTCCATATAGGCCTTCAAGTCTTCGACACTCGTCTCGGCCAGCACCTTTTCCACTTCGTGCAGGGCTTCGAGTTCTCCGACATTCACCATGTCGATGTCCTTCGGCATATGCATGGCGTCGCGATAGCCAATCCAGTCGATGCCTTTGAAGTCGGTCAGAAATTGTTCCCACGGCATCACGTGGTTGGTAGCCATAGGGTCGCGTCTTGCTACTTGGTCGAGTTTCTTCATGCCAATTCTATACTCAATGGTCCACTGGGCCTGCATCATGCGCTCGGCGTCGGCATCGCTGTTGCCCACCATCTTCAGCAAATCCTTGTTCAGACTCTTGATGGCGGCAACGACGGCCTGCTGC
>JAFUAK010000039.1 GCA_017460765.1 Prevotella sp.
ACCCACCTCTCCGCTGACACGGGCATAGCCCTCAGCAGCATGGGTGGCAGCCTGTTCGTGGCGCACGAGGATATGATCGAACGCTTTCTTGTCGCCTCTCGTATAGGTATAGAGGGCATCGTAAACGGGCATGATGGCACCGCCGGGGTAACCGAAGATGGTCTTGACGCCTTCGGCCTGCAGGGCGCGCATCAGTGCCTCTGATCCTGTTATTTTTTCCTTTTCCATAATTAGTCTATGATTCTGATTCCTCCCTTGTCGGCGCTGGATACACTCTGGGCGTAGGCGCGCAAGGCCTTCGACACCACGCGGTTACGCTTCAGCGGCTGCTGCGGGCGGGCCGCCAGTTCCTCGTCGCTGAGTTTTACATTGATGCTGCGGCTGGGGATATCGATGACGATGATGTCGCCGTCCTTGATCTTACCGATATTGCCGCCAGAGGCAGCCTCGGGAGAGATATGGCCGATACTGAGTCCTGAAGTACCACCCGAGAAGCGCCCGTCGGTGATCAGCGCACACTCCTTGCCGAGGTGCATAGACTTGATATAACTCGTGGGATAGAGCATCTCCTGCATGCCGGGGCCGCCCTTCGGACCCTCGTGGGTAATCACCACGCAGTCGCCGCTCTTCACCCGTCCGCCGAGGATGCCCTCACAGGCATCTTCCTGCGAGTCGAACACAACCGCAGGACCCTCGAAGTGCCAGATGCTCTCATCGACACCGGCAGTCTTCACCACACAGCCGTCCTGGGCAATATTACCGAAGAGCACGGCCAGTCCGCCATCCTTCGTATAGGCATGTTCGAGGTCGCGGATGCAGCCATTGGCACGGTCGGTATCGAGGCTCTCCCACTCTTCCGACTGGGAGCCCATCTTCGTAGAGAAGCGGTTACCTGGTGCGCTGTAGTAGATGCTTGGCGCATTTTCTATAGCGTACTTATCCATCGCCTCGGCGAGGGTCATGCCATCGACGCGCTTGGCAGAGCCGTCAATCAGGCCGCCCTTATTCAGTTCATTGAGGATGCCGAGGATACCACCGGCGCGATTGCACTCCTGCACGGAGTATTTCTGCGTGTTGGGCGCCAGTTTACAAAGGCAGGGCACACGGCGAGAGAGTGCGTCGATATCCTTCATCGTAAAGTCGGTGCCGGCCTCCTGGGCGACGGCCAACAGATGGAGCACAGTATTGGTAGAGCCTCCCATGGCGATGTCGAGGGCCATGGCGTTCATGAAAGCCTTGCGGGTGGCGATGCTGCGGGGCAGTACGCTCTCGTCGCCGTCCTCATAGTAGGCAAAGGCATTCTTCACCACCTGACGTGCAGCCGCCTTGAAGAGTTCGATGCGGTTGGTATGGGTGGCGAGGATCGTACCGTTGCCGGGCAGGGAGAGACCGATGGCCTCCGTCAGTGAGTTCATGGAGTTGGCGGTGAACATGCCAGAGCAGGAGCCGCAACCCGGACAGGCACAGGCCTCCAGTTCCTCCATGTCCTTGTCAGAGACTGTGGTATCGGCCCCCTTCACCATCGCCGTGATCAAGTCGGCATTCTCACCACGCCAGCGACCAGCCTCCATCGGACCACCCGAACAGAACACGGTAGGGATGTTCAGGCGCATCGAGGCCATCAGCATGCCAGGTGTCACCTTGTCGCAGTTGGAGATGCAGATCATGGCATCGGCCTTGTGGGCATTCACCATATACTCGACGGAGTCGGCGATGATGTCACGCGAGGGCAACGAATAGAGCATGCCGTCGTGTCCCATGGCAATGCCGTCATCGATGGCGATGGTGTTAAACTCGGCGGCATAGCAGCCCATCTTCTCAATCTCCTCACGGACTATCTGTCCTATCTCGTGCAGGTGTGTATGACCTGGTACGAACTGGGTGAAGGAGTTCACGATGGCGATGATCGGCTTGCCGAACTGCTCACGCTTCATACCCGTGGCCACCCAGAGCGCACGGGCGCCGGCCATTCTCCTACCCTCCGTGCAGACTGCACTTCTCAATTGATGTTTCATATCTTAAAAGTATTTGTCCTTAATTTATAAATAGGGTGCAAAAATACACAGAATCCCGCAGATTCCCAACAAATTCAAGGAATAATTTGCGGAATCGTATGAATTTGCAACAAAAATCAAGGCGAAAGCCGCCAAATTGTTATCGTTTTGCTATTCAGCAGCCTCGGTGAAGGCCTCCATGATGGCCGTCGGCTTATGACCGTCGAAAGCCCCAAGAGGATAATGGCCTTCGAGTTCGGGAGCCCAGTAGAACACGCCCTGGCACTGGCCATCGCAGTCCTCCTTCGAGGCACGGATGATCTCGGCCATGATCCGCTTACCCTCGACAGGCTTCTTGGCCTCTACACCTGTCTCCACCACCATCAGTGGTGTATGATATTTTGCATAGAGTGCACGGATATTGGCCGTGAAGTCGCGAACCGTTCCTTCCCAGGAAGTTTCGAGTTTGGCATCCTGGTCCCAGTAGGGATAGACACTGAGGCCGATGATGTCCCAAGGGCACCCGTTTTCCTTCAGTCCGTCGAAGATGAAGTTAAAACGCTGGGGATCACAGCCGCCGTCGAGGTGTATGATGACGTCAGCCTGTGGATAGACTGCCTTCACGGCTTCGTAGCCAGCCTTCGTCAGTCCGGCGTACTGTGCCATGTTGTCCTCAGCCCTACCCATCGGCCAAAGGAAGCCGTGGGTGGTCTCATTGCCGACCTGTACCCAACGCACATCGATGTCATGATCTTTCAACAGTTGAAGCACCTCACGCGTATGGTCTGCGAGGGCTAGTTTCATCTGTTCATAGTCCATCTCGGCCCAGGCCGCGGGGATATTCTGCTTGCCGGGATCAGCCCACCAGTCGCTGTAGTGGAAGTCGATCATCAAGGCCATCCCGTGTGCCTTGGCCCGCTTCGCCATCACCAGCACATCGTCCTTGCCAGAGAAGCCGTCCCTGGGATTCACCCAGACACGGAGTCGTACGGCATTCAGGCCGAGTTCCTTCATCAGGGCCGTGTTCTCACGGGGTTCCCCCTTGGCATTCATCAACTGCACACCTCGGGCCTCAAGTCCCGTCGTACCACTTATATCCGCACCGAGCCAGAACGGTTCGGCCTTCTGTGCACCCACTGTTATGACCGTCATAAACAGCAGGCAAATCAAATTAAATCTCTTCATCGCTGCAAAGATACAAAATAATTGAGAAATGAGAAATGAGATTTGAGATTTTTTTGTATCTTTGCAGACAAATAACAAAAAACCGCAAACATCATGAGAAGGAAACTACTAACACTGGCATGCATCTTCACTGCATCAGCCTATGCACAGCCCCGACAGGAGATCACCCTCTCCGACGGGTGGAAATTTAGTCAGGACGCCCAGACCTGGCAGACCGTCAGCGTACCCCACGACTGGGCCATCAGCGGACCATTCGACAAGAAATGGGACCTGCAGATGGTGGCCATCGAACAGAACGGTGAGACAGAGGCCACGGAGAAGAGTGGGCGCTCGGGTGCCCTGCCCTGGATCGGCGAGGGCCACTACAAGCGTATCATCACCATCCCAGAGGACTGCCCTCATGCAGAACTGCTGTTCGACGGGGCTATGGCAGAACCCACAGTCAGCCTCAATGGCAGGAAGGCGGGCTACTGGGCCTATGGCTACAATGCCTTCCGCGTGGATATCACACCGTTTATGAAAACAGGCGACAACCTGCTGGAGGTAGACCTGCAGAACGTGGAGGAGAGCAGCCGCTGGTATCCCGGGGCTGGCATCTACCGTCCGGTGAAACTCATCCTGACAGGGGCAGACTGGATTGATCCTTGGAAGACCTTCATCCGCACAAAGGAACTGAAGGCCGGGGAGGCCACCGTGGAGGTGACCGTCGGCACTGGCAGTCCACTCGACGCCATGCTGGGCTTTGAGGTGGAGTTGCGCGATGCCAAGGGCAGACTCGTGGGACACCAGCACGTCAGCGACATCGACAACATGGGCGAGGTTGCCTTCTGTTTCACGGTCAAGGATCCCCAGTTGTGGACTCCAGAGACACCATATCTCTATCAGGCACATATTAAATATATGCAGAACGGCCAGTTGCTCGATGAGGTGACGCAGAAGTTCGGCATCCGCACCGTGAAGGTATCGAAGGAGGGCGGATTCCAGTTGAATGGCGTCACTCGCAAACTGAAGGGCGTCTGTCTGCACCACGACCTCGGACCCCTCGGTGCTGCCATCAACAAGGCAGCCCTCATCCGACAGATCAAGACCATGAAGGAGATGGGCTGCGATGCCATCCGCACGTCGCACAACATGCCGAGTCAGATGCAGATGGACATCTGCGACTCCCTGGGTATGATGGTGATGGCCGAGAGTTTCGATATGTGGGTGTATCCAAAATGCAAGAACGGCTACGCACGCTTCTTCAAGGACTGGTGGTCTCGCGATATCGAGAACCTGATCCTAGCCAACCGAAACCATCCTTCGATTGTGATGTGGTCCATCGGTAACGAGATTCCAGAACAGGGCAGCGAGGAGGGTCGTGAGATTTCGAAGAGCCTGCAGGATCTCTGCCATAGCCTCGACCCCACCCGACCCGTCACCCAGGGCCTCGATCATGCAGAGGCCTCCATTGAGAGTGGAGTCGCCAAACTGATGGACGTGCCAGGCTTCAACTACCGCGTGCATAAATACGACAACAACATCCGGCAGTTGCCCCAGGGCTTCCTGTTAGGTTCAGAGACTGCCTCAACGGTGAGCAGCCGAGGGGTGTATAAGTTCCCCGTAGAGGTCACCGACAACTCACAGTATGCCTCCTGGGCACCCTCCTACGATCCCAATGCCATCAAGAAAGCCGATGGCCAGTGTTCATCCTACGACCTGGAATACTGCTCCTGGTCGAACTTGCCCGACGATGACTGGGTATGGCAGGATGACAAGGACTGGGTGATCGGTGAGTTCGTGTGGACTGGCTACGACTACCTTGGTGAGCCCACGCCCTACGACGAATACTGGCCCTCACGCAGCAGTTACTTCGGCATCTGCGACCTCGCCGGACTGCCCAAGGATCGCTACTGGCTCTATCGCTCGCGCTGGAATAAGGAGCAGCACACCATCCACCTGCTACCCCACTGGACCTGGGGCACCAGCAAGAAGGACAAGGGTAACCGCATCGGAAAGGTGACACCCGTCTACTGCTACACCGACTATCCCTCGGGCGAACTCTTCATCAACGGCAAGAGTCAGGGCCGG
>JAFUAK010000040.1 GCA_017460765.1 Prevotella sp.
GCCCGATGTTGAACCCATAATCTTGCGGATGCCAATCTCCTTCTGGCGCTGACGGATGAAGAAAAGCGACATACCCACGTAGCCCATCACGGAGATAATCACGGCAATGATGGTGAAGAGCGTGATAATCTTCAGCGTGTTCTGCTGATCTTCGAAGGTGTCGGCAATGCCTTCTTCCAAACTGGTGACGTACCACTCTATTGCTTCCTCTGAAACACCCTGTTCTCTTATCATATTGATGAGGGCTGCCTTTGCCTGCTTGTCTCCATTTGTCTTGACAAGGAAATTCGGGTCGTCCACATGCTCCTGCACACGGATGGCGAAAGGCTCTGCTGTCGTCAGCACGTTGATGCGGTGAAAGTCCTTGAGGATGCCGCTGATAGAGGCTTTCTCGTCTTTGCCCCAGACCATCTCGCGGTCTTCATCCTTCAACTCCAACCTGCGCATAGCTTCCTCATTCAAATAGTAGCCGTTGCTGGTGTTTCCGTAGTCTTTGAGGATGTCCAGCCCGTAGAGGGCAAAGGCTGTCGAGTCTAGATCGGTCAGAAACAGGCTCGTCAGTTTGTCGCCATTCGTGATACTCCTTATACTACTGCTGTAGGTGACAAAGGTTGTTCCGCTATACTCACCGATACGCTCTACGAAGGGCATCTTCTCTAATTGGCTCCTGACTGTCTGGCTCTTGCCCTCTGGCACGTTCACATAATAGAGTCGTTCTGTATTGAAGCCTAAGGGTGCGTGAATGAGGTGATTTAGTTGTAGCCAGATGACGAGGGCTGCTGTGAGCATCGTGACCGTAACGACATTCTGCACAATGATGAACAACCGCCCCATTACCATCTTGGAGTGGTAGCGGAAGTTGCCTTTCACAATGTCAATGGGTTGGAAGCGGGAAATCTGATACGAGGGCATAATGCCAGAGATAATGCCTACGAGCAGGATGAAACCTAGGCAGACGCTCACCGTGCTGACGCTGACATCATTGAGCAAGGCAATCTTGCCTCTGAAGAGTTCTGCAGCATCGTCCTGAAAACCGAATGCCAAAGCAAGACCCAAGAGGAAGGCAACGGTTATCATCAACGTCGATTCTGCAATCAGTTTCAGCGAGATTTGGCACTGACTACTGCCAAATAGCCGTCGCGTAGCCATCTCCTTGGCGCGGAAGCCTGTATTCGCGACCGTCAGGTTGATGTAGTTGCTGACGGCAAAGAATAGGATGGCCAAAACGGCTGCCAAAAGGATGTGAAGTCTCGTCTTGTCCCCTTTCTGCATGCCATAGCCATTGTTCTGAGGTGCAAACATGATGTCTGTCAGTGGTGTTGCGATGAACTCATGATTGTCCATATGTGCCCACATGTAATTCTTGGCCAGATAGTCTTCTATCACTTTTTTCTTGGCATCAAGTGAAGCGCCTGATTTCAGCATGAGAAATGCCTTACAGGCACCTGTCTGCCCAGAAGCAAAGGAATGAGGTCTAAGCGTATAGCCCATCACCTGAGGAAAACGCTCCATGCTGGCAATGAGTTGCGTCTCATTGGGCAGGACTGTGCGGTCGAAATCCTTCACGATGCCGCCGACGATATAGACCAGCGTCGAGTCATACGGATCTTCATTGTTCATGAAGACAGAGCGTTGACCAACA
>JAFUAK010000257.1 GCA_017460765.1 Prevotella sp.
CCTCGTCAACCACATGGCCGGCCACAACTGCATCTACGGCCGCGACATCATCGACGGTGTCGTCCAGAAACTGAAGAGCTGTCTCGTCGAGCTCCTGTCGCAGGGCAACCCGGTCAAGATCGATGGTCTGGGAACCTTCGTTCCGAAGGTGGAGTCGACAAAGGAGGGCATCACCCGTGCGGCCCTGCTCGAGGGCAAGTGGAACGCCGCGAACTACATCGTCGGCATCCACATCCGCTTCATCCCCGAGGGCTCTGGCGACGACGACATCACCTCGCGCTCGTTCAAGGATCAGTGCTCTCTGGCCACCTTCGGCGTGGAGGAGAAGGTCGACATCACCCCCGAGGAGACCGATCCGAAGAAGAAGGTCTATGTCAAGAAGGTGACGCCGCTGGAGGACTGGATCCGCGAACAGCTGCAGCAGGAGAACCCTTAACCGTGCGCATCGTAACACAACATCCTGTGTAGAGAGTTATGAAGAAGAAAGTTGTCATCACAGTCCTGAGATGGGTAGCCACGATCGCGACGTCGATCGCCACGGCCCTCGCCACCATCAGTTGCGCGTAAGTACTGAAGCTTTATGAGAGTTATTACATTGATTGTCATTCACTGTTCGGCAGTGCGGCCCGACCAGCTTTCGTCGGCGGCTCAGATCGACACCTGGCATCGCCAGCGGGGGTTCCACCTCGGCATCGGCTACCACTACGTTGTCCGTCGTAACGGAGAGATAGAGCCTGGTCGTCCGGAATGGCTGACAGGTGCCCACTGCCAGAACCACAACGCTCATTCGATCGGCGTCTGCTACGAGGGCGGCCTCGACATCCGGGGTCAACCCGCCGACACGCGCACCGAGGCGCAGAAGGCATCCCTGCGGCAGTTGCTCGAAGATCTGCACCGGCGTTACCCCCGCGCCCTGATCGTAGGCCATCACGACCTCAATCCCCAGAAGGCGTGCCCCAGCTTCGATGCTGCGAAAGAATATGCCGACCTACAGCCTGAGTAAAAACTTCACCTTGGGGCCAGGCCCCGAGGTAAAGTTTCCAAAAGTTACTTTACTTCGGGGCCTGACCCCAGAGTAGCAAAAACGTCCGCCGAGATTCTCAAGCGAGAGTCCCGGCGGATAATTCAAATTAAGTCAGACCGACATGAGCGGCCTAAAGGGGGTGTTAGAATCAGAGACCTGCGGCGGCAATCCACTCGTAGATGCAGGAGCAGACACCGAAGAGAGCCACACCTGCGGTGCAGATGGCAAGGGCTGCCTTGGTGCTGGAATCGCTCTGGAACGTGGGCAACGGACTGTCGGTCTTCGTGATGTACATGGCCTTTACGATCAGCAGATAGTAGTAGAGTGACACGACCGTGTTGATCAAGGCGATAAATACCACGAAATAGGCAGCTGCACTACCCTGCTCTGCTGCAGCCATGAACACGAAGAACTTCGAGAACATGCCTGCGAACGGCGGAATACCCGCCAGCGAGAACAGCGCCAGCGTCATGAGGAACGAGAGCTTGGGATTGGTCTGGTAGAAACCGTTGTAGGCTGCCATATCGGTGCGACCGCCGTTGTTGTGCTCCACCACGTTGATGACGGTGAAGACAGCCATGTTGGCCACGATATACACCAGCACATAATAGGTCAATGCCGTGACGCCCATCTGACCGTTGCCCACCACTGCCAGCATGATATAGCCGGCCTGAGAGATAGAGCTGAAGGCCATGAATCGTTTGAGCTCGTTCTGACGGATGGCGAAGAGGTTGGCCACCGTGATGGAGAGCACAATGACGATATAGAGCAGATACTCCCAATAAGCCACCAGTGGCTGGAACACCTTCATGAGGATGATGCACAGCGTGAGGGCTGCGGCTCCCTTGGAGATGACGCTGAGATAACCCGTGACCGGTGTGGGCGCACCCTGATAGGTGTCGGCCGTCCAGAAGTGGAAGGGCACGAGAGAGATCTTGAAGCCCAGACCGCTGAAGAAGAACACCATGCCCATGATGGCGAGCGGAGAAGCCGTAATCGTGGCGGCTACGTCGCCGAAATAGAGGGTTCCTGCAGCAGCATAGATGAACGAGATGCCATAGAGCATCACGCCGCTGGAGAAGGTAGCCGTGAGGATATACTTGGCAGCACCCTCGGCAGAGTTCTGCTTCCACTTGTCGAAAGCCACCATACAGGCCATCGGCACTGAAGCCATCTCGAGTCCGAGGAAGAACAGCAGGAAGTTGCCTGAAGACATCATCACAAACATACCGAGCAAGGTGGAGATCACCAGCATGTAGAACTCACCCTCAAGGCGCTTAACCGTCTTCAGCCAAGGCTGGGCCATGATCAGCACGATGAGCGTACCGAATGCCAGGATGACCTTCATGACGTTCACTGCCTCAGAAGCCACATAAAGGCCGCCGAAGGCCTCGGAGGGTTCTGACAAGAATGCGATGCGAAACGGCAGTACGGCCATCAGAGCCATCGTCACAGCAGAGAGAACATCGTGTTTCTTCTCACTCTTGTGCATGATGAAGTCGACGGCAAACACTGCTATCAGGATAAGCACGAGGTAAAACTCGGGCACCATATTTAAGAATTGTCCGTAATTCATATCTTTATCCTCCTTTCTTTACATGACACCTATTGACTGTAAGATCGTTCCTGCAGCAGGAGAGATCATATCGCTGAACACAAACGGGGCACAACCCAGACC
>JAFUAK010000258.1 GCA_017460765.1 Prevotella sp.
AACGACCACCAACAGGCAGAAACCTACTACCGCCAGTTCCTGACCTTGGCAGAACAGGAGCCCGCCAACGACAAACTGAGTCCGATGATCCAGCAGGCTCGCGCCATGCTGCAAATCACCGAACTCAGAAAGAAAAAGGCCCGTCAGAAGTAGGCCTGTAATCTATAACGCCTTAAGCAGACCGTGGGGCATCAACTTGTCCTTTAATTCTATCAAAGTATCTGTGGGTACGTTGATCAGGTTGCTGATACCGATCAGGTCGTAGCGCCCGTCGGCATAGGCTGTGAAATCCCTCATCACATTGACCGTATCGTGCGATCCCTTGTAACTGATGGTGGGGTAGAGGCCCCGCTTACCCAGTTGAGGCTCGCATTTGCAGGTCATCACGTAGTGGTAGTTGTTCTCCAAGGCACGGATCACCTTCACCATCACGTCGTAGGCACCCTGCAGACCCTCTGGCGATATCAGGTCCATATTGTCGGCAGAGGTGTGGTACTCTGGATACTGGGTGTACTTGCTACGGCAGAATCCGCAGACAGGGAGGTTTACGCCCGCCGCGCCATATTGGCGCTCATCCGAGCCTCTGTCGAGGAAGGAGTAGTTCTTGTACTCCGGGTAGTGGAACTTCAGCACGTTCTGCATCACGCGGTCTGCCAGGGTGTCGCCGTATTTGGTAGCCACGTAGGAATAAGTCCTGTCGTCACCCACACAACTCAGCACGAAGCCCGCCTTGACATGTTGCAGCGCCTCCAGGTTCCTGCTGATATAGGTGATGGCACCGATGGTCTCGGGGTTGATGACGAAGCGGTAGGTATAGCGACGGCTCGTCATCTGCTGCACGTACTTCATCAGTTCCGCCACCACCACAGGACCCGACAGTTCGTCGTTCGCCATCGAGGGGTGACAGAGGTAGGTGGTGATGAGGATCTCGTCTGTGGTCTGGCCGGGGATGATCAGTTCGCCGTAGGTCAGGCTGCCGTCCTCGAGACTGCTGTCAATCACCACGTGGTATTCCTCATCCGTCAGGGTCTGTTTCTGGTGCTCGCTCATGCAGAATCCCCAGCGCTCCTTATAATAAGAGGTGACATAGGGAATCCAGTCGGGCTGGTCGGGTTGCGTATAGATGTGCTCCAGCAGTTCCTCGCGGCTGACGACCTTGTCGATGGGCAGGGAATAGCCGACGATGTGCAGGTTGGAGTCCTTGAAGTCGATGACCTTGTCGCCGTTCAGCCGATAGATGCTGCCGCCACGGATGTTCCACTCCTTGGGCACCGTCCAGTCGAAGACCGTCGTGCCGGTGGGCACCTCGTGGACTGTGATCTCCGGCACCACCTCACGGATCATCGCCAAGGATTCGCGGAACCCGTTGCCCGTGATACTGCGACAGATGGGAAACATCCTCGCCGCCAGGTCGTACATCGCTTTGCCGTTGTCCATCTCCTTACCAGGCCGTTTGTCCGCCGTCGATCATGATGTTCACGCCAGTCACGTACTTGGAAGCCTCCGACGAGAGGAAGATCATGGCTCCCACGAGGTCGTCGGGATAGCCGATACGTCCCAGCATCGTCTTGTAGGCCAGACGGTCCTTGAACAACTGGTTCTCCTGCACGTTCTCATGCGGGAAGGAACCGGGGCTCACGCTGTTGGCGCGGATATTATACTTGGCCAGATAGGCGGCACAGTACTTCGTCAGTTCCACCGTGGCAGCCTTGCCGGCACCGTAGTTCGGCGTGCTGTTGAAGGGCGTATCGAAATAGGTGCGGGGGTCGGGAGCACCCACGGCATACAGCGAACCGATGTTCACGATTGAGCCGCTCTTGCTCTTCTTCATGTAGGGGATGATCTCACGGATGGTGCGGAAGGTGTAGCCGATCGTACCGTCGATGCCCTTCTGCCAGTAGGCATCGTCCATCGTCTCCACGTCGGTCATCACACCGGCGCCCAGATTGGCTGCCATAGTAATCAGGTTGTCGATGACACCCGTCTCTCCGGCGGCCTGTTTCAGTGAAGCCTTGATAGCCTCCGTGTCGCCCAGGTCGCACTCGATATAGTGGATCCTGTCCTGATTGCTGATACCCTCGATCTCATTGATCTTATAGTCGATCACATAGACATCGGCTCCGTAGTCCACCAGTCCCTTGACGATCTCACGGCCCAGATAGCCGCAGCCGCCTGTGATCACTGCCTTTCGTCCCTCCAGGGAGAACATGTTCTTATAATCCATGATTGTATCTTTTTATATTAAACCTTTCGTGATTCTCAGCGTCTCGTAGGCCGCCTCAGGACTGTTGATGTTCTGCATCCGGCCCTTCGACTCGTAGAGGTCGAGGAAGTAGGCCATCTCATCCTGGTAGAAGTGGTCGTCGGCCTCGTAGGGCTCCGCCTCTTCCTTCACCTTATGCTCGCAACTCTGCTTGTTGAAGTCCACCACGATCACATCGTCCTCGGTGTAGAGTTCCGTCTGGCGGTTCCTCACCCTGCCGAAGTAGTCGAGGTGCATCTCCACCACCTTGTCCCCGTATTCGAAGATATAGGTAGCCAGGTCGCAGGCGTCCATCTCCAGATGGGAGAACTTGCCCGCCACGCGGTGCACCTTCCTGGGCTTGCCGAAGAGGTAGATCATGTAGTCGATCTCATGGAGCAGATCCACGTCCACACCGCCGCCCCTGTCGTTGAAACAGCGGAAACTCTTGCGGTAGTCCCTGCCGGGCTGCCAACTGGGCATGTAACTTGAGAAGATGATGCGGGCCGAATACACCTTGTTGTTGTCAACGCATTCCTTCAGTTTCTTGACGTATTGTGTGAAGCGGATGGGCGCAGCCACGTAATACACATCCTCTGCCCGCTTCGGACGGATGGCCTCGATGGGGTAGTCGAGCGTGTCGAAGATAGGCTTCTCGATGAACATCGAGTCGCAGCGCTCGCGATACTTGATGATATTCTCATAGTGCGTCTTTGTCTCGTCGGTCACAAACAGGATGTCATAGTGTTCGTCCAACTGACTGTCGTCCCTGATCTCGCGCCTGATCTTTCCAGCAATCGCCTCAGGCAGCACGCGGTCGCTGTATCTCACGGCGTCAATCTCCAGGGGAATGCCCCTGCTGGCACACAGGGCGGAGAAGTTGGTGATATGACGGGAGCCGATTGAACCCGTCGCGGTGAATAATACTTTCATCTTACTTATGGTTACCGTGTATCAAATCGTATTTCATTTCCATCAGTCTCCAGTCCTCGGGTGTGTCGATGTCCTGCGACTCCGACTCTGCCAGGATGAAAGGCAGGGTGTGCTCCGTGTAGAGTTTCTGGTCGCGCAGCAGGGCATAGGTCTTGAAGAGGAAGAACTGGTTACTGTCGTGGTAAATCTTCTGCAGGTCCTGTGAGCGGGCGTAGTAGTTCTCGGGGTGCAACTGCTTCAGTTCGCCGTTCTCATCGATGATGGTGGCCCGCTGCGGAGGATAGGAATAGGCCTCCACGGTACAGATCGACTCGGCACCCTCCGTGGTGCTCAACTGCTCGAAGGCCTTCACCAGGTTCTCCGGCTTCAACAGCGGCTGAGTGGCATAGACGGCGAGCACGTACTCGAACTCCATACCCAGTTTCCTGTATTCATTGACAACCTCTACGAGTACGGCTGCCACACCGGCCGTATCGTTGGCCGTCGAGGCATCCCTGAAGAAGGGCACCTTCGCACCGTATCGCAGGGCGACGTCGGCAATGGCCTGATCGTCGGTAGAGACCATGATCTCGTCGGCAATGCCACTGGCCTGCACGGCCTTGATGGAGTACGAGATGATGGGTGCTCCCTTGAAGTCGGCAATGTTCTTATGGGGGATTCTCTTACTGCCGCCACGGGCAGGGATAATACAAAGACAACGTTTCATTTATAGGGGATAGTCTGTGATGTTCAACAATGTTTCTACGAACTCGCGGAACACGCCTTCTCCGCCGTTCTTCTTCAACTCGACGTTCGCCAGTTTCCGGATATAGGCAGGGGCACTGGCAGGAACGCCGGCATAGCCCACGGCCTTCAGCAACTCCATGTCGCCGATATCATCGCCGATATAGGCCACTTCGTCGAGCGTGATGCCCAACTCCCTGCAGATCCCGTTGGCCACCTCCACCTTGTTCCTGACACCCTGATACAGGTAGTCGGCCTTCAGTTTCGCGGCCCTTCTCCTGACGATCTCCGTCTCCTCTCCCGTGATGATGCCTACGGGGATGCCTTTCTGGTGGGCAAAGAGCACACCCGCACTGTCGTAGGTGTGGAATTTCTTCCATTCGTTGTCCGTCTGGTCGTAGTACATGCCACCATCCGTCCACACACCGTCGATGTCGGTCAGAATCAGTTTGATGTCCTTCATTGGATATCGTCTTTATAGATAATCTCGTTGCCCTTGATGTCGTGTCTGGCCACTTTGCCGATCACCTGTTCCTTCTCGTCCCACCTGAAGCCGTCGCCCGGACTCAGCATGTGGATGTCATCGAGGGTGATCGTCTCTCCGGCCTTGATCTCGCGGCGAGTGGCTATCGAGCGTTCCAACTTGATTTTCGAGGCCTCCACGCTCTTGTCAATGTAGATGTCCTCCACGCCCATGCTCATCTCTATATAGCGGATGTCGCGCACCATGCGGTTCACGCCGTCAGGGCCCAGCGAACCGGCCTGGTCCGTTCCTTTCATCCTTCGGTCGATGGTGATGTGCTTCTCAATGATCTCTGCTCCCATGCCCACTGCCACGACCGGTGCAGAGATGCCGATCGTATGGTCGGAGAAGCCGATCTTATACTGGCCGTAGTGCTTCTTCAGGTAGGTGATGGTATTCAGGTTCACGTTCTCCGGACGTGTCGGATACTGTGATACGCAGTGCAGGATGGCGATGTCCGAGTGGTATCTGGTGATCACCTCCAGCGCCTCGTCGAGTTCCTTCTTGCCCGCCATGCCCGTGGAGAGGATGATGGGTATCTTCGTTTCTGCCAGTGCAGCCAGCAGCGGCAGGTTCGTCAGGTCGCGGCTTGCCACCTTCAGCCTGTCGGGGGTAAAGAGTCTCAGCATGTCCAGGCACTTCTTGGCGCAGAGCGTCTCAATGAAGTCCAGTCCCAGAGCCTTGGCATATTTATACACCTCGAAATGTTGTTCCTCGGAGAGTTCCAGGAAAGCCCGATGCTCCCCATACGTCCTGCCAAACGAGTTCGGTGAGTTGTAGGGCATGTTCATCTGCGAGTCGGCCAGTTCCTCGTTCAGGTCGCGCTTGGTCATCTTCACGGCGTTCATCGGCTTCAGGGTGATGCCGAACATATCCTCCTTGATAGGTCTGGCCACCAGTTCCACGATCATCTTTGCCAGATCCACCGAACCGTTATGATTCTGGCCTATTTCGCCTATAATATATGTCTCTTTCATATACCTCTTTCTTAAATATGGTTGCAAAGATACGAATAAGTGAGTAAATAAACAAATTTTATTCGCTTTTTTCGATTAGGTGGATGAAAAAACCGCACCCTTTCGGATGCGGCTGTAGTTCCTGATGCATACTATACATCCTTCCTACAGAGTTCCCAGCCCCTTCCACTGGTCCTTGCCGGTCCTGCGGATGTTCAGCGGGTTGTGATTTCTGATTCCTCGTGTTAAACTCATAATTCTTAATTTTCAAATGGTACAATGGTACGATGGTACATTACAGCATGATATTGCCAGTCTTGCGCTGCACATTGACTGAGGCATCCTTCAGTTTGTTGTCGAAGTAGGCTTCTGCCATCGCGCCAAAGTAGTGACGAGCCATGTCGTCATCTTTCTTGAGACCTTCGGTACAAGCGTCTCCTGACGTCGCCGAGCGCAGCGTCATCGCCGTCTGCGTTTGCGCTTTCGTGATTTCCAGAAACGTCTTGCCCGTTGCCGTCTGAATCGCGGTGAGCATCGCCTTGGAAGGAAGTGAAGAGGCATATTTCTTCTCCTTCTGCGCCACACACTCAGCGGCACTCTGAACGGTCTGTGCGACATTCTCATCACGCTCGTCAATAATCTCCTTGACCCACGACTGCGACTCCACAATGCGCTGAACAGCCTGCTTGTCACCGTCGAGCATAAGCAGGTCGGTTGCCAACTTGAGCGACTCAGTATGGCGGTTTGAGTCGGCTGCGCAGGGCAACTTGTCTCGATAGCGAGCATCAATAATAGACTGTACATCATAGCCCCTCCACTTTAGCGGTACTTGGGACTCGGTGACACACGGGGACTCGGCGACACATGGGGACTGTCCCCTGTGTGTCACCGCCATGCGATTGCGTAGCCTGTGAATGACCGTCTCGATATAGAGCAGTATATCGCTCACTAAACTCCTTGTTCTCATACGTAAACAGTTCCTTGTCAATATACACAATATCCGATTCCTTGCAGATGAAACTCATGCGGCTTGCATCTTTGCAACTTTCTTCAGACCATGCCCTGAGGGTGTAACGTAAATTGGAAGATGAATGCTTGCAACTTGCGCTTGAGTGCCGCTTCATGCGTTTCACGATACCTGTCGATGTTCTCGTTCCACTGCGTGGCTCTGACGAGTGCAAAGAATTGCGCTTCGTCAACGGGCAACGTAGGATTTACAAAACTCTTCTGATAACTAAACAGACCTTCAGCGTTTAACAAAATTCCAACATATCCAACTCATGGTCAATCAGCGCATCCTTCGCCTCCCTTGTCTCGCGGTCGATGACCTTCAGCACACGTGCCGTGCCAATCTCCTTGGGGATGCTCTCGTACACCTGATACGCTCCACGCTCTCCTTCACCCAGCCGTGCTCCAGTCGGCGAATCAGCCAGTTGCGCTGCTTCGGCTGTGGTTTGCGGTTGTACTGCTGAAACCAGATTACAAACTTGCCGTCCTCAGTCTCTTCCAGCCAGAGAC
>JAFUAK010000259.1 GCA_017460765.1 Prevotella sp.
CGCCATATACACGGAAGCCCACTATGCCATCTTGATTGCTATTGAAATTTCTCAGGTTTCAAGTCACAAGACAAAGCATAACGCTTCTGATATTTCCTAAAGATGAGACCGTATTCCTACGAACTCAGTTGCAAAGGTACGGTTTTTTTTAGACTACCAAATGTTTATGGCAAAGAATGATAAAGATTAATAAAATGGGGCAAAAATACAAAAAAAACTGGGCGGGATACGAATTCTAAATGAATAATTTGTAACTTTGCAAAATGTTTTCAGTATTTTTACTCGCAGCAACCGTTTTAACCCAGCCTGTTACGGCAGAAGAGGACTCCATCCGCACAGAGCAGTTGGAAGAGGTGGTGGTGACTTCGAATTCAGCCCACCAGCGCATCCAGAACGTGCAGACGGGAGCAGAAGTGCTGCAACTGGAGGACCTGAAGACCGCCCCACAACTGTTCGGAGAGAACGACATCATGCGCTCCATACAACTGCTGCCCGGCGTGAAGTCTGAGAGCGACGCCTCCAGCGGCTTCCAGGTCCGTGGCGGCACTTCCGCCCAGAACCAGGTGCTCTTCGACAATGCCCCCGTCTATAACGTAGGCCACATGGGCGGCATGTTCTCTGCCTTCAACGACGATGCGCTGGCTGCTGCCACGCTCTATAAGGGATTGCTGCCCGCACAGTATGGCGGCGCCTCTTCGGCCGTGCTCGACATCACAGGAAAGACGGGCAACAGAAACGGCCTGCACGGCGGAGCCACCATAGGCCTGCTCGCTGCCAAGGCCACGCTTGAAGGGCCTATCATCAAAGACAAAGTGTCGTTCCTGGTGAGTGCCAGGCGCACCTATATGGATATGTTCCTGAAGTTGTCGGACGATTTCAAGGACAACTCCCTCTACTTCTACGACGTGAACGCCAAGGTGGATTGGACTATCAATGCGCGCAACCAACTGTTTCTGACCTTCTTCACGGGCTACGACAAGACGGCTGTGGAGAACATGGTGGACGTGCGCTGGGGGAACCTGACGACCAGCCTGAAGTGGCTGCACCATTTCAACAGTTACTCCAACTCGCAGACCACCCTGCTATACAGCGGCTATAACACGGACAACGGCGTCGACTTCCTCGGCATGAACCTGTGGTACAAGGGCCATATCCGCCAGAGCAGCCTGCGGCAGGACTTCCACATCGGCCTGGGCGAGCATCACCTGAAAGCCGGATTCCAGACTTCGCTGCTCAACGTGAAGTCGGCAGAATGGGAGATCGTCAGCAAATACGACAAGGAAGAGCGACGTGCCTGGGAAAATGCCGTCTGGCTGAACGGCACGTTCAACTTCACTCCCAAACTGACGGGCTCGCTCGGCTTGAGACTGAACACCTTCTCACCCCTCGGCGGCTCTTACTACTACGACATCGACGACAACGGCAACATCAGTTGGTACTACAACTACCGCGACGACGAGATCGTAAAGACCCACGTGGTGCTGGAGCCGCGCGCCAGCCTCAGTTACAAACTCTCTGAGGTGGCCAGCGTGAAACTGGGCTATGCCCGCACGTCGCAGAACATCCATGCCCTGCGCAACCAGAGCACCTCTACCCCCTTCGACCGCTATGCCATCAGCAGCAATATCATCAAGCCAGAGATTGCAGACCAGATCAGCGGCGGCTTCTACATGATGACACCGGCCCAGGAATACGACTTCTCGCTGGAGGCTTACTACAGGCATATCTCCAACGTGATCGACTATCGCGACGGCAAGTCGTTCAGCAGCGAGATCGAGATAGAGCGGCTTGTACTGCCTGGCAAGGGCAAGAGTTACGGCCTGGAATTCTGCGCCCACAAGAACACGGGCAAACTGACAGGCTGGCTCGCCTACACGCTGTCGTGGTCGAAGACGCAGATCGACGGCATCAACGGCGGGAAATGGTATAACGCCAATAACGACCGCCGCCATGACATCAACATCGTGGCCATGTACGAACTCAACAAGCGATGGTCGTTCAACGCCGCCTGGGTATTCAACAGCGGACAGGCCTTCACGGCTCCTAGCGGGAAGTACCAACTGATCGACAACTGGATCTACTATTACGCTGAGCGCAATGGATACCGTGCCCCCGACTACCACCGGCTCGACGTGAGCGCCTCGTGGACGAAGAAGGGTAAGAAGACCACCCGCCAGTGGGTTTTCGGTATCTACAATCTCTACAACAGGTACAATCCGTATCTCATCAACTTCGAAGACAGCGAGAACGGAGCCCGCACCCGTGCCGTACAGTATTCACTCTTCGGCATCGTGCCGTCTGTTGCGTTTAATATTAAATTTTAGGACGATATGAGAAAGTTATATATCTCTCTTCTTGTTCCTCTCCTCTTCCTTTCCTGTGAGAAGGACATCAACATCGACTATCGCCAGATAGACCCAATCTACGTGGTGGAGGCCTACGTATCCGACAAGGAGATGGGGGCACGCATTACGACGACCAACGACATGGACGACAACCTGACCATCGGTGTCATAGACGCCA
Source organism: Prevotella sp. (assembly GCA_017460765.1). Classification (GTDB taxonomy): domain Bacteria; phylum Bacteroidota; class Bacteroidia; order Bacteroidales; family Bacteroidaceae; genus Prevotella. Next base: position 2,524 of record JAFUAK010000259.1, read on the forward strand.
AAGTCAGCATCTCCGGCAGCGACAGTACCTACGTGGAACTGGACTATCAGGGCGACGGCTACTATAAGGACTATTTTGCCAAGGGCACA
>JAFUAK010000041.1 GCA_017460765.1 Prevotella sp.
CTTGTCATCGTCCTGGGCAGAGGAAGTGAAAAGTGAAAAGTGAAGAGTGAAAAGTGTCACCATCACCCTCAGCAACTGCTGGACGCTATGATTCTTTGTCTGGTTCATCATTCCTAATAACGTTTTCGTCAGTTAATTATTGCCTAATATGATCAATTTGTTGGCATAGGAGGCACTGCCGCCGCCATTGCCGCTGATCTGGATACGATAGATGTAGACACCCGTGCGCAGTCGGCTGCCGCCGCTGACACTGAGATCCCAGTCCAAGACCACCGTGCCATCCGTGGAGACACCCGTCTCCACACGCTTCAGCAACTGGCGGCCTGACATGTCGAAGACCTCCAGTACGACATCGAGTTCCGTATTGCTGCGGTCGTGGTTGATGACAAACGAAGTCGCCGAAGAAGCCGGGTTCTTGGTGCAGAACACGCTGATGTCGCCATCGCCCCCACCCTTCACTACGTTGAAGGCCAGTTCGGAGGTTGAGGAGTTGTTCAGCACGTCCCACGCCCTGAAGAGCAACTTATGGGGGCCTACGCTCAGTTCCGGGATGGTGAATCCCACGCTGCCGCTGCGGTATTCGCCGAAGTCGAAGGTGAAGTAGTCGTTGAGGTTATAGGTACGCGACAGTTCGCCGTCGATCACCAGTTCAAGGTCGTGGCCCACGGCACTGCCCGAGGCATTGATGCCGTCATCGTCGTAGAGGTCGGCACCAAAGTAGGGTGTCGTGTTCACATTGCCCCCGTTCACGAACGACCTGGCATTCAGGTAGCAGAAGATCGAGGGGCCGATGGAGTCGTTCTCGATGACAGAGCCTCCGTCGAGCAGGAAACTGCCGTCTTCGCCATGTACCGTCATCGAGCGATCGTTGCTCACGGCATAGAGCGTCATCAGGCCGTTGCCCTCCGTATAACTCACGTCCCTGGGAACGGAGAAGGTGAGATGGAAGACGCCGCCAACGATGCTGTCGGCACCCTGATAGAGCGTCTTCGTGCGGTCGTTATAGACAAAGGGATCCGCATCCTCCGTGGGGTCGTTATGCTGACAGGTGATGGTCTCTTCGGCATCGCGGACGGTAGCCGTCACCACACCACTAAAGGCGCTGTCGAAGGCCTGGTTCTGCTCTACATGGCCTCGCACGGAAGCCACAGAGCCAGCGGAGAGCGTGATCTCTGCCGAGGACACAGGCCGGCCATTGATGCTGTCGATGACCACAGAGGCCGAAGGACAGGCGAGCCGCAGGGCAGGATCGCCTAAGAGCGAGTACTGCAGTTTATTGGGAGAGGTGTCGCGCCCCTCGCTGACGAGGTCGCACTTGGCCTGGCGCACCGCCTCACCGATGGTATAGCCTGGCGTCAGCACATACTTCGTAAAAGCGAGGTTCATCTGCTCGTTGTAGTTGGCATAGACAGTACGGGTGGTGCCGAAGAAGGCCACGCCTCCGCCGCGCTTGCTGAGCATCACGGTCTCGCCGATGTTCTCTTCCTGGCCGTCGAAGGGCATGATGTCGCAGGAGGCCGTCACCCACAAGGGCAGATTGTTGGATACAGATGATGCGAAGTCGGCCAGTTTCATCACCAGTTCGTGGGAGAGGGCATAGGCAGCGCCGTGGCCGCAGTAGTTCATCATCAGTGCCCCGCTGGTCATCTGCTGCTTGATCAGCCGTGTGACGTCAGGGTAGGAATAGCCCGTTGACGAAGAGGTGCGCTGGTAGGCATCCCAGTAGATCTTCTTGAGTTGGTAGCCGGAGAAGTTGTCTTCCACGAGGGTTGCCACTCTGTCGGCAGTCGCCATGTGGGAGTTGCCATTGCCGTCGTCGCCCATCATACAGATGACATTCTGCCAAGGGCCGGCATACTTGTTGGCGGCGTAGTCGAGCGTCTTGTCCACGAGCACCTCTGCCTCCTCTGCCGTCCGTGCCGGATAGCGCCCTACGGCCACGTCGGGCTTGCCCAGATAGGAGGTGGAAGAACCTGCCTGCTGCTGGATCTGCTCACCATCGTCGAGCAGACAGAAGAAGTCGTCGCTGACGTAGCAGTTCACATGACTGAAGGAGTTCTCGCTCTCATAGCACAGCAGGAAATCGTCAGGGTCGTAGCCAGCCCAGTCGGAACTGTTCATGCGGTTATCCCAGGCTCCGTCACCAAAGAGCAACAGATAACTGGGGATGTCGGCCTCTGTCAGGGCACGGTCGTAGAACATTTTCAGATAGCGGCGATAGGCAGTGGCATCAGGCGTACCACTGGAGAATTCGTTGTACAGTTCGTCGGCAGGCACGATCCTTACGCTCAGGCCGTCGTGCTGCTCGTGCCAGGCCTTCACCCGTTCTGCCTGTGCCAGTACCTGCTGATTGGTAGGGATGATGATAACCATATTCACGGGCTCATCGGCATGATGGTCCTGATTCATGATGCCATAGACGAATTCAGGCACAGGCAGGACGGCCGACTGGAGGCTGGGCATCTCCTTGGGGGTATCCAGTTTCAGCGAGAGATAGTCGAGACGCACGTTACTGCCTGCGGTCTGGGTAATCTTGACGGTATTCTCTGCCTGCAGGATGCCGTTAAGGTCGTAGTTCCATACGTATTCGTCGGCCTCCGTATAGGTGTCAAGGTTTACAGTCCTCGTGATATTGCCCACCACGGAATCGTTCACCGCCACCGTTGCCTCGAAACCGCCGTCGCAGGTCAAGGCAACAGACAGGGTGCCCGACTTGCCATTGGCTGCCAGCGTATAGGTCTGGGGCGTGCCGATGGCGAAGAGCGTCTTGTCGAAGAGGTTGCGCCCACCGTGATACCACGAATAGTCGTCCACTTCGTAGAGGGAGTGATAGTCATTGGGAGAGGGATAATAGTCTGCTGACAGTTCCTCGCTGCTGACAGTCAGCGGCTCGTCGTCGGTTTCCGTCAGGAAGTAGTAGCCGTAGTCAGAATAGGGATTGCGTATGCGAACGAGGGCCGTTGCCGACTCCCACGTCACAGGACCCACGCCATAGAAGATACGCCTGCCGTCCACCATGCTGGTCGGCACTTCCTGCAGGTCGTCTGTCGCTGCCAGGTAGTCGCCTGTCAACTGTTCCGGCTGCAGCGCTCCGCCATAGCCGTAGACCTTCACTTTGCTGATATCCGAGAATCCCGCCTTCCTGATCAGTGTGCTCGTCAGTTGATAGAATCCGCTCTCAGGGATACGGATCTTGGCCCACTTGCCGCTCTGCAGTATGGAATGCTCTGCGTATCTGTCTGAACTGCTGCCATCAGCCCGCGTCAGACTCTTAGCCGTCGCCTCTACGTTCAACTTGAAACTCACCAACTTCCGATACTTCCCTTCGCGGAACACCAGCGGCACCAGCGACACGTCGAGCATGCCCTGCTTCCTCGCCACGCCCACCGTCTGAGTCACCACAGGCAGTTCCGGCAGCGGCTTTCCGCTGATCTCCTTATAGCGGCGGATTTCGGCCTTGCTCATCTCGGTGAACTCAGGATACTCGATGCTGACGGTGTAGACAGAATCGGCATAGTCAGGTCCCAACGGCTTCTGCAAGGTGTAGACGGGCAACAGAGAATCAATCCTGACCTCCTGGGGAGTCAGGTCAACCCACTCCTGCGCCCCTGCACAGAGGCAGAAGAGCAGAAGCCGGCAAGCCACTATGATCCGATTTGCAGCCTTCACTAACCTAATAAACGTGAAAGCCCGTCATTTATTGCATCATTTGCAGTTAAACTCCAGCACCTTGCGCTCTTCAAGCCATCCTTCCAGATGGTCGTCGATGTGCACAGGGCCTACCCCAGCAGGTGTTCCCGTATAGAGCAGGTCGCCTGTCTTCAGTGTGAAGAACTGCGAGATGTAGGCGATGATCTCGTCCACCGTATAGAGCATGTCCGAGGTACGGCCCTCCTGCACCGTCTGCCCGTTGATGTCCAGATGGAAGTGGATGCGCTGGATGTCCAGGAACTTTTCCTTGGGCACCCACTCACCGATGGCAGCCGATCCGTCGAAGCCCTTACAGATGGTCCAGGGCTGGCCTTTCTCGCTGGCCTTCCGCTGCAGGTCGCGGGCCGTGAAGTCGATGCCTACGGTCAGGGCATCGTAATAACGGTGGGCAAAGCGCACGGGAATGTTCTTTCCCAGTCGGCAGATGCGCACCACCACCTCTGTCTCGTAGTCGATGCGCCCCAGATGGTCAGGGATGAAAAAGGGCTTTCCCTGATTCAGGATGGCAGAGTCGGCCTTAGTAAAAATCACAGGTTCATCAGGTCGCTTCAGCGTCCCGTGAAGTTCCTGGTTATGGGCGGCATAGTTCATGCCGATGGCAAATATCTTCATACGCCTGCAAAGGTACAAAAAAAATCGACACTGCGCAAACGCAATGCCGATTCTTTTTATAATCACTCCTGTAAGGTTAGTCTGCAACGAGCGTGAAGCGCTTGAAGGCAACGATCTTCAGATCCTTGTCCTGCTTGGCGAGCCACTGGGCTACAGTAGCCTTGTCGCCGTCGCCGAACTGGAACTCCTGGTCGACCAGACAACTCTCCTTGAGGAACTTCTGAACACGGCCCTTGGCGATGTTCTCGATCATCGGGAGTTTCAACTGGGCCTCGCCCTCTACCTTAGCCTCTTCCTTGATCTTGCGGGCCTCGTCGGCCTGAGCCTGAGTCAGCCAGCCCTTAGCCATGTTGCTCTCGATGTGGTCATCGGAGTCAACGAGATTGGGGTTCAGACCAGCCTTCTTCAGTTTCATCTCAACGAACTTCTCAACCTGCTCCAACTTGGTCTTCTCGAAAGAGGTCTTGTACTCCTCGTCGAGGATCTTCTGGTCAACGCTCTGGGCGTCGAGAGCCACGGGCTTCATGGCAGCCACCTGCATGGCCACGAGGTGACCCTGCTCAGCAGCGGGCTTGTTGGTCTGCACCATGGTGCAGAGGGTGTGCTTACCCATGTGGTCGTAGATTTCCACGTTGTCGCCCTCGAGTGTGAGGTAGCCGTCGAGTTCCATCTTCTCACCAGTGATACCTGAACGCTGTGTCACAGCCTCCTGAGCGGTCTGGCCGTTGATGTCGAGAGCCTTCACGGCCTCGAGGTCGGCAGCCTTGGCAGCAACAGCAGCATCAAGGATACTCTGAGTCAGTGCGATGAAGTCAGCACCGTTGGCCACGAAGTCGGTCTCGCACTTCAGGGCGATCATGGCTGCGAAGCCATCAACCTTCTTCACCAGTACACAACCATTGGATGTCTCACGGTCGCTACGCTTGGCAGCGATAGCAAGGCCACGCTCACGGAGCAGTTCCTTGGCCTTGTCGAAGTCGCCCTCAGCCTCGGTCAGAGCCTTCTTCACGTCGGCCAGACCAGCACCTGTCATAGCGCGGAGTTTCTTAATATCGTCAATTGAAATTGCCATAATTTTATTGTTTAATGCACAATGCATAATGCATAATGCACAATTAATGCTGCGCTCTGTTAAATGATTCTCTTTTTCAATTCACAACGCACTGACGCACAGCGCAGCAATTTGTGCATTGTGCATTGTGAATTGTGCATTGTGTATTACTCAGCGGCGGGAGCCTCTTCCTCTGCGGGAGCGGCCTCAGCAGCAGGAGCCTCCTCGGCCTTGGGCTCAGCATCCTTGCGGGCCTTGCGGGCAGCACGCTTGGGCTTCACCTCATCAGCATCAACCTCAGCCTGGGCGTCGGCAGCCTTCTCGTCGGCCTTCTCAGCCTTGCGCTCCTCGATACCCTCAGCGATAGCGGTGCAGCAAGCATTGAGGATCACCTCAACAGAATCCTTGGCATCGTCGTTAGCGGGAATCACGAAGTCGATGTTGTTGGGATCAGAGTTGGTATCAACGATACCGAACACGGGGATACCCAGACGGTTGGCCTCACGCACGGCAATCTGCTCCTTCAGCACGTCGACCACGAAGAGTGCGCTCGGCAGACGGGTCAGGTCGGCGATAGAACCGAGGTTCTTCTCCAACTTGGCGCGCTGACGGGTGATCTGCAGCAACTCGCGCTTTGAGAGGTTTGCATAGGTACCATCCTGCATCAGTTTGTCGATGTTCGCCATTTTCTTCACGGCCTTGCGGATTGTCGGGAAGTTGGTGAGCATACCACCGGGCCAGCGCTCAATCACGTAGGGCATGTTGATGCTGGTAGCCTTCTCGGCGATCACTTCCTTTGTCTGTTTTTTAGTAGCGACGAACAGGATCTTCTTGCCACTCTTGGCAATCTGCTTCAGAGCGTCGGCAGCCTCGTCGATCTTGGCGGCCGTCTTGTGCAGGTCGATAATATGGATACCGTTACGCTCGGTATAGATGTAGGGAGCCATTGCGGGGTTCCACTTACGCTTCAGGTGACCGAAGTGACAGCCTGCCTGAAGCAACTGGTCAAAATTTGTTCTTGCCATTTCTTTAATGCATTTAATTGTTTACTTTCTTTTTTAATTCTTTTAGTCGCTACGCTTGGAAAAGCGCTAAAGCGATTACTTGTTAGAATCAGCCCGATGGTAGTCCATAGGAATCCATTGGGTTTAGATACTAAACGTAGTCCAGTCGGATTAACGCTTACTGAACTGGAAGCGGCGACGTGCCTTGGGCTGACCCGGCTTCTTACGCTCAACCTCACGGCTGTCACGTGTCAGGAAGCCTGCATCCTTCAACTTCTTCTTGTCCTCTTCGTTAATCTTCACCAGGGCGCGAGCGATGGCGAGGCGGAGAGCCTGACTCTGGCCAGTGAAACCACCACCGTCGAGGTTCACCTTGATGTCGTACTTCTCAGCGCACTCCAGCAGGCTCAGCGGCTGCTTAACCACATACTGCAGGATGGCTGACGGGAAATAAACTTCTAAATCCTTTTTGTTGATCGTGATCTTGCCGGTACCCTCTTTCACATATACGCGGGCTACAGAACTCTTACGACGACCTATTGCGTTAATTACTTCCATAATTTCACTTTTTTACTTTTTTACCTTTTAACCTTTACTTGTACTGGTTAATATCAATTGCCTTCGGCTTCTGAGCCTCATGCGGATGTTCTGTACCCTCATAGATGTAGAGGTTGTTCAGCAGGCTGCGACCCAGAGGACCCTTTGGCAGCATACCCTTCACGGCGTGACGGAGGAACTTCTCCACACCACCATTGCGCTTACGAAGTTCAGCGGGAGTCTGGAAGCGCTGGCCACCGGGATAGCCCGTGTAACGGGTATAGACCTTATCGGTCTCTTTCTTACCAGTGAATACCACCTTATCGGCATTGATAAGGATGACGTTGTCACCACAGTCAACATGCGGTGTGAAAGTTGGCTTGTACTTTCCGCGAATCAACTTGGCTACCTTGGAAGCGAGACGACCAACAACCTGGTCTGTGGCATCAATCACCACCCACTCCTTCTTTGCTGTTTCCTTGTTCACGGAAATAGTCTTGTAACTTAAAGTGTTCATTTCTTTTTAAATTTTACTACTAAAAAACAGTTTTACCTTAATTATATTACGCACACAAACCCACATCCGAGGTCTAACTCCCGGCTGCAAGTCTAACGTATGCTGAAACGCTGATTCACGAACCACCGTGCCCGGCCAAAGACACCGCTATTCACACAACATTTCACGGGGATTCTAAGTCTCTCCCCAATAATCGGACTGCAAAGGTACGACTCTTTTTTCTTTTGCGAGTGCGCGCAAGCCGAAAAGGTTAAATAATTATTCTTTTTTAACGGTTTTAACAAACATTATACGCCATTATGAAAGTTTTTGGGGAAAAGGTTGGCTAATCCGCAAAAATGTTGTAATTTTGCAGCCTAATTATAAATAAGTACGCTATACACGTATGCAAAAGAGTGTCATTGAATATCTCGTAGCCACTGCTTCAAAGCACCCGCAGAAGACAGCAGTTCAGGATTCAGCCGGCAGCATCACCTTCGCAGGACTCCTCCATTCGGCATTTGTGCTGGCAGATGCCATCAAGGCAGAAGGTCTGTGGAAATCGCCTGTCGGGGTGTATATCCCTAAGGGCTGCCACATGGTACAGGCCTTTGCCGGCATCAATATGAGCGGTAATTTCTACGTGCCGCTCGACACCAAGTCGCCTGATACGAGAATACGCTCTATCTTGGAGGTCCTGGAATCCAGCGTGATCATCACGGACAGAAC
>JAFUAK010000260.1 GCA_017460765.1 Prevotella sp.
CCCTTCTCGTGGGCCTCGTCGCAGAGACGGCGATAGTCCTCGTTCGTGCCGAAGCGGGGATCCACACGGTAGTAGTTCGTGGTGGCATAGCCGTGATAGGTCGAAAAGCCGTTCTCCGAGTCAGGCGAGTCGTTCTCCAGCACGGGAGTAAACCAGAGGGCCGTCACACCCAGTTCCTTGAAGTAGTCCAGGTGCTCGCGGATGCCGTTCAGGTCACCGCCATGGCGCAGACTGGGCTTCGAGCGGTCTTCCACATACGTGCGCATACCTTTTATATTTGCTTGATGACCCTCGCCCTGGGCAAAGCGGTCAGGCATCAGCATGTAGAGCACGTCGGCATTGGTGAAGCCGATACGCTCCTCACCCTTCATCTCGCGCGCCTTCAACTGGTAGTCGTATTTTAACTCCTGTCTCCTGACTCCTGTCTCCTGTCTCCTGAACTTCAGCGTCATCGTGCCAGGCTGGGCATCCTTCAGATTCATGTAGATCAGCAGATAGTTGGGCGAATCCAGGCGCACCAGACTGTCGATCACCACACCGGGATAGTCGGTGGTGACGCTCTGCACGTCGCGGATACCCTTGCCATAGACCATCAACTGGACTGTCGGGTTCTTCATCCCCACGTACCAGTCGGTAGGCTCAATCCGGTCAATCACTGTCTTTCTTGCTGCACTCATTGTCATTACGTTTGCCATTAAGATGGCCATTACAAATAAAATCCTTCGCATATCGTTTTTAGTTTATTCTTGTGAGTGCAAAGGTACGAAAAATCCTCTAAAGTTGTATCGCTTTAGCGTCAGTTTCTGATGCCAGACAGGATAATCGTTTGCACAAATTAAAAACCCCGCTCACGGCGAGCGGGGTTTCAGATGATTATGCGAACGGATTCTCTGTCGGATAGTAGTCACCCTTCGGGAAGTTGTAGTCGATCTCCTCCACGGGGATGCCCATGTACTTCAGCACCTCCCAGAGGTACTTACCCTGATGGCCGAACATCACGGCGCAGTGGTGCGGATAGTGCTTCTCGATGAGGACGTGACGATAGAAGCGGCTCATGTTCTTGATACCGAAGATACCGATAGAACCGAATGAGCGTGTAGCCACGGGGATCACCTCACCCTGAGCGATGTAGGCGCGCAGTTTGGTGTCGGCAGTCGACTGCAGACGGTAGATGGTTGCTGCACCGGGCTTGATGTCGCCTTCCAAGGTACCATTGGTCACCTCACGAGGCAGGCTGCGAGCCATGATACGCTGGAAGCACATCTGGCAGTTGCAGACCTTCGAAGAAGCGGTGTTACCGCAGTGGAAGCCCATGAAGATTTCCTTGTCGGTGTACTCGTCGCAGAGGAACTTCTTGCCCTTGATGCTCTCCTCGTACATGTCGTTGGGCACGGTGTTGTTGATGTCGAGCAGCGTTGTAGCGTCCTGAGAGATGCAGGTGCCGATGAACTCTGACAGCGTACCATAGATATCCACCTCGCAACTCACGGGGATACCACGGCCAGTCAGACGGCTGTTCACGTAGCAGGGCACGAAGCCGAACATGGTCTGGAAAGCAGGCCAGCACTTCGTGGTCAGAGATACATACTTGCGGCAGCCCTTGTGAGCCTCGATCCAGTCGAGCAGTGTCAACTCGTACTGAGCCAGTTTCGGCAGCACGCTGGGGATCTTGTTGCCATGACCCAGTTCCTGAGCCATATCCTTGGCCACCTCGTCGATACGGGGGTCGCCCTGATGCTTCTGGAACGACTCCAGCAGGTCGAGTTCTGAGTTCTCCTCAATCTCCACGTCGAGGTCATAGAGGGCGCGGATAGGAGCGTTACAAGCCAGGAAGTTATTGGGACGCGGACCGAAGGAGATGATCTTCAGGTTCTGCAGACCCACGATGGCGCGTGCGATGGGCAGGAACTCGTGGATCAGTTCAGCGCAGTGGGCAGCGTCGCCTACGGGCTCCTCGGGGATGTAGGCACGGGTCTTGCGCAGTGACAGGGCGTGGCTGGCGTTCAGCATACCGCAGTAAGCATCGCCACGACCGTCGATCAGGTCGTTCTGGGTCTCCTCAGCGGCTGCGCAGAACATGGCGGGGCCGTTGAAGTATTTGGCCAGCATGGTCTCAGAGATCTCAGGACCGAAGTTGCCAAGATAGACAACGAGGGCATTACAGCCGGCCTTGTTCACATCCTCCAGGGCCTGCTGCATGTGGATCTCGCTCTCCACGATACAGATGGGACACTCATAAATCTCAGCAGCATCGTACTTCTCAGTGTACGCCTTTACCAATGCCTTGCGGCGATTGACTGCCAGTGACTCAGGGAAACAGTCGCGGCTCACGGCCACGATACCGATTTTCATTTCAGGTACATTCTTCATATTCATACAAGTTTTATAAAAGTAATGCTTAGTAAATACTGGCTGCAAAGATACGAATTAATCCTGAAACGAGCATGTTAATTTGTATCAAATAATTGCTCAAATGTATTAAAAATGCTGTCAGACCGCCCTTTC
>JAFUAK010000042.1 GCA_017460765.1 Prevotella sp.
AAACTAAACAAATACTCTTATGAACTCATTTTGATTTTTCGTTCGCAATAGCGCTCGCACTGAGCGCAGAGGTCATAGCCCAGCATCGTGCCGAGGATGAAGTCCTCCTCGGGCGTCAGTTGGTTCAACGGACGGGTGACGATGAGGCGGATGGCATCGAGACATTCGCGACGGCCGAAGTAGAGGTTCAGGTTGTTCTTCCCGGCGGGCTGGAGCACGTAGTCGATCTTCTGGCTGCGGAGCCGCCGCGTGGCGTACTCCTCGTACTCCTTCGGGCAGGTGAACAGGATCATCTGTCGCACACCTTTCTGGTATTCGTAGATGTGGTTCATCAGCACCTTCATCATGATCGGGGTCGTGTCGGTCTGTCTCATTCGGTAAAATGGCTTAGAGGTTAGGGGAAATGGCGGCTATCCAGGCATCGATGCGGCCGTCGGTCTTGTCGTCCTCGTTCACGTCGTCGAGGGGCAGGCCCACGAACTTGCCGTCGCGCACGGCAGCGGAGTCGTCGAAGGTATAGCCGTCGGTATCGGTCTCGCCCACGAAGCGGGCACCGCTCTCCTTGACGGCATCGTAGAGTTCGCCCATGCCGCCGACGAACGTGTCGCCGTAACTTTCCGCGTCGCCGCAGCCGAAGAGGGCAATCACCTTGCCGCTGAGGTCAGCGGCCTTGAGCAGTTTCACTCCGTCGTACCAGTCGTCCTGCAGTTCGCCGGCGCCCCAGGTGGAGGTGCCCAGCAGCAGGTTCTGGTTCTCGGCGATGATGTTGGCTGTGAGATCCTGGACGTTGATCGCTTCTGTTCCGAGTTTGGAGGCAATCTTCTCTGCGATGGCCTCGCAGGTTCCGGTAGAGGAACCGTAGATGACAATAGTCTTATTCATTCTTCTATTTTATCTTTAATGGTTGATCTTGTTCGACGGTGCAAAGGTACGGCGAAATCCTGAAACGTGCAATACCTAAAAACGATGGTCTTGTATCATGTCGGGGGCTGTCCATATCCCCACAGACTGGTTAAAAGCCGTTAAAGGGAACGGCGCCTGCGACTTAAAAAAACTGAAAAATGAGGCTGTCGGATGATCGTAAAATCGGTTTTTTTTGTTAACTTTGTAGCAGGAAACCAATCAGTTATACCATATTTAAACAAACATTTTCCAGTATTATGTCAAAGACAATTGAGATTCAGATTGAGAAGAGTCGCAACCTGATAGAGGGCTTGCGCCGACACGTGAAGGAACAGGGTGAGCGCGGTTTTACGCCTGACGAGATTAACGGGATGGAGCAGTCGCTTCAGCAGTTGGAGCAGGCCAACGCGGAGGTGGACCGCCTGCGCGAGGAACTGTCGCCGAAGGTGAAGCGGATGAACGATATCCTCACTCAGGTGAAGACGGCCTATGCCGACAGCAAGAAGACGCTGAAGGGCTACTATCCGCAGGAGCGCTGGCTCGACTACGGCATACCCGATAAGCGATAAGCGCGAGGGCCGCCAGCAGGGCTGCGGCCAGGAGTATCAGCCAGGCGGGGGTGTTGTTGTACAGCACCTCCGCTTCTATTTGCAGTGTGCTGAGCGCAGGGATGCTGTCGGGGCGGGGCTGGATGAGACGGTCTTCGGTGAGCAGGATGATGAGGCCTGCCTTCTCGTCGAGTTCCACGACGGGGGGCGACTCGCGGTAGAGTTGTCGCAGACGCTCGGGAAGGTCGGCGCCGAGGCTGGTGAGCCGGTAGCCGAGAGTGTCGTCGAAGAGTTGTGAGAACCGGGCGTATTCTCCCTCGATGCCGAGGCGACGGCGCAGGTCGTCATCGGGGATGAGAATCATCGGCTCGTCCTTCCATACATCGGGGCGGAGCCTCCAGCCGTAGACCACCTGTACGGCGGAGAGTCCCTTGTAGGTGGATTTCCCATAGATAGTCTGCAGGAAATCATCGGCGAGGGTAGAGAGGGTGCACACGCGCCCCTGCCACCACACCTGCTCGCGCGCTGCCTCGCGTGCCTTCTCCGTATTGACTGTAGGGACGGAACGGGCAAAAATTGTGGCTGCTGAGAGCAGCAGCCACAAGAGGAATTCAGAACGCAGCATGTTCGGGCTTGTCGTTCTTCTTGACGGCCATACACTCCATCTCGATGAGCCAGCCCGGGCGGCAGACGGGGGCATGGACGATGACGTAGGGCTTGCCGTGGAAACGCTCCTCGTACATCTCGCGCACCAGTTCGTAGTCGGCCACGTCGCGCAGGTAGACCACCATCTCGCCCACGTCGTCGTAGGTGCAGTCGGCCTCGGCCAGCAGGGCCTCGACGTTCTCCCACATACGGTGGGTCTGCTTGATGATGTCCTTCGGATACATGACTTCACCTTTATTATTGATGGAAGCGGTGCCGGATATGAATACCTGCCGGCGGTCGGCATAGTCGACGTACGTACCGCGCTCGAAGGAGACACCGTAGTCGCTTGTGCGGTTCAGGTGGGTGGAGGCGTAGAGGTAGTGGATCTGGTCCTTCTGGATGCCGGCAATGGCGTAGTTGTCCATCTGAGAGAGCACGTTAGGATCCTGCTGACGGCCTCCGATGCCGGTAGAGGCGATGAAGTGGGTGTGCACCGTGAGTCCCTGGGTGAAGAAGAACTGGTTGCGGGCGCGTACCACACCGCCGTAGTTCAGGTCGACGTCGTTGACGAAGAACCAGGTGCGGATGCAGTTGGCCTCAAGGGTACACTCCTCCTGCAGGAGTTGCATGTTGTATTCATTGAAGAGCAGGCGCGTCTGGTACTCGGAGTTGGCGGCCATGTTGTGGGCCGAGCCGTTCCAGAGGTGTCGGAACTGACCGTGGCGCACCTCGTAGAGTCCGCTCTTGCCGATGCCCGTCTGCACCCCCGTCATCAGGTAGCACCAGAGGGCAATCTTCGTGCCGTCGAGAGGTGCTTGCTCGATGATGCTCTTGGCGCAGTCGGTGACGTCGCTGACGATCACGTCGTCGGCCTGGTTGGCTGCGTCGCTGAGGAAGTAGCGCTTGAAGACTGCATGCGCGCCTTTCAAGGGACCCTCGACGAGTTGGTTGTAGGCTGCGAGCACAGCCTCGAGTTGCTGGGCGTAGGGTAGTCGGTGGCTGGCGACGTGGATCATCGCATGATATTCGCGCACCTCCGTGCCGTTGTCGAAGCAGAAGACGTCGGCTGTGGCGTTCTCAAATTGATAGTTCTGTAATCTCTTGTCCATATATTTTATTATTCACTTTTCACTTCTCACTCCTTACTTCACCGCTCCGTTGTTGATCCAACTGTCGATGAGTGGCAGGATGCTCTGATCGTTTTTCTCCGACACGAGGTCACGGTGTGTCATTGAGATGCCTTCTACTGTCTCCTCGTGAAGCACGATGTGCAACAGACTGTTGGCAGCATCTCCCGGCTCTACCAAATTGATGCCTTCCACCTTTGTGGAAGGTTTGCCGACTAACGCCTCGTAACTCATGCCTTCCGTCAGGTAGAGACCGGCGGCAGCGCGGTTGGAGGCTCCGTGACAATTGGCGCAGGTGGTGTTGAAGTAACCCTGCTGGATGGCATTGAACATGCTGACATCGACTGCACCTGTCTCCATGTAGATGGTGTCGCGTGTCTGCTCCAATTCAATTTCCTTGAAGGTCATGACATGACGGCGTAGACGGTCGAGTATGCAGAGTTGTACGTTCGTGACCTTGTCAGTGATACCTGATAGTACGATACTTGTTGCCCCCTCCGTATTCTTGGGAATAGCCTTTGAGATCACAGCATAATCGTCAGTTCCGTCGAAGCCGGCTACGGCGACGCTGTATTCGTCAGGCCAATTCTTAAGTCCTGTCAACATTCCTGTCAATTTGACGACCCTTCCTTCTTTGAAAGATACCGCCTTTTCAGGGATGCTCCCGTCATCGCAGGAAGTGAGCCCGAAGGCTCCCAGGACCATTAGGGTTGCAAAGATATACTTTTTCATTGAAATATGCAAATTTTTTAGTTAAAAAGCGTATTGCAACATCACTTGGGCCATGTGCGTGCAGATGCCAAGGTCGTCGAGATCGCGGTCAAGTTGCGTATCGTGCCCCGTACGTCCGATGTACTGGTACATGGCGGAAAGTTTAATGTTGGTCTTAGGCACGAAGTAGTTTACACTGGCAGCAGGCATGTTCAGAATACCGTCCTTCGATGAACCATTACGGTCGTAGAGGTCATAACGCAGGCCAATCTGCCACTGGGGGTGCACGAAATAGCCCACTTGGGCATATCCGCCCCAGAAGTTGAAGGTGTCATCAATTTTCTGACGGTCGGTGAATCCGATGTGCATATAATAGGCCTCGAGTCCCACGTACCAGCGGTTCTTCAGCATGGCGAACTCGAAACTGGCACGGAAGTCGTTGGTCGATTCGCTCTCAGCCTCGTTATTAAAGTTGGCACTCACGCCGAAAAGCATCTTGTCCTCATGGAGCAGTTTGGGGTTACCCTGTGTCATCGGCATTGCGCCTTTGGGCTGGTAGGTCAGACGGCCTGCATACATCAGTGAGGGCAGATGGTTATCGTCGCTCAGGCCCTTGGTAGCTCCATTTTGAGCGGAGCCTGTACCGTTCCACAGACCGACTTCATAGCCAAATTTATTAGCAATGAATCCGTGCACCTCTACGCCCAGGTCAAAGCCTGTGCCGATGCCTGGCGTGACGGCATTCAGCGAGTATGGCAAGATGGCCTGCGCGGTTAGTGAGGTGGGTAGAGAGGAGAAAAGCGTCTCGCCCAGGGTTGTCAGATAGGCGTGTGTGAAAGGTGTCTTGAACTTACCCACACGGAAACGCAGTTCTGGCATGGCGGCATAGTCGATCCAGGCCTGCTGGAGGATGTTACCACCAGAGGCGGCCGCATTCACGCAGACGTTATAGTCGATCTTGCCGAAGGCCTTACCCGTGAAGCCGATGATGGCATAGGGCATGGCAAAGCCGGAGTTGGCCACATTGTCCTGGTTGTAGGCTTTGTCGAGACCTTCATCGTCGTAGTATTTATAACTGAGAGTGCTCTGGATATACAGGTATGGCTTAAATACGAAACTGCCATCGTTGGACTGGAGGGTGAAACCGCGGTCGTCGGCGATGGGGATCACGCCATTGTCCATGTTCAGCCTGTCGGCCTGCGAAACCTCGGTGGCTGATTCTGCCTTGGTTTCTTCTGTCTCTATCTCTGTCTCAGCGAATGTAGTGGCTGAGAGCGTGGTTGCCATCATAATGGCGAAAAATCTGTTGTATCTCATTTTTCTTAACTCTTATCTCTTAATTCTTAACTCTTAACTCTTAAAGCGACCACAGGAACTGTATGAGTTGGTCGCGCTCTTGTTTGCTCATGTTCTTGAACTTATTCTTCGAGGCTTCACCCTCGCCGCCGTGCCACATGATGGCCTCAACGAAGTTACGGGCGCGCCCATCGTGCAGGAAGTAGGTATGTCCGTTCACCTTCTTCTGCAGTCCTACGCCCCAAAGCGGTGTGGTGCGCCACTCGTTGCCTCGGGCCAGACCGCTGACGAAGTTGTCATTCAGTCCGACACCCATGATTTCGGAGCCCATGTCGTGGAGCAGGAAATCGGAGTAGGGGTGTATCGTCTGCCCGCCAAGCCAGGGCAGGGTGGTGCCAGCCAGGCACTCCGAACCGCGGGGCTTTGTGTGCAGGGTGACGACGTGGCACAAATGGCAGCCAGCCTGATAGAACAGTTGTTCGCCAGCCTGCACGTCGGGGTCGTTGACATTGCGGCGTGCGGGAACGGCCAGTCCCTGCATGTAGATATCGACACACTCCATATCCTCAGTGGATACGTCGAGCATGTCGTAGGCCAGTCCCATCATCGAGCCTTCTTCCATTTGGCGCTGACCCTCGCAGATCTCCTCAGGATAGCGGCTGTTGGTCATGCCCATATCGCTGGAGAAACCCAGTTCTACGGTGAGGTCTGCATGGTGAGCCTTGTTACCGCCAACGCCCAGGCGCAGTCTGCCACGCTCGTTGATGTAGTTACAGCGTCCGCTGATGCCCCATTCGGGGTAATTGCTCTGGCGGGCAAGGGCTTCGATTTCATTCTGGTCAAGGGCCATGATCTGTCCCATACCCACGTGGCGGAGCGGCACGCGCACCGTGCAGAACAGGTCTTCGGGTTTCACGGAGTCGGTGTACCATTCTGTGACCGTCCACTTGGGTACGCAGAGCGTGTATTTCTCTCCGTCAGGGAAACTGTAGGTCGCTGAGTCAATCCTCACCTTCAGTTTACCCTCTGGCTTGACACCATAGATGGCCTGGTCGTGGATCACACGGCCGTAGTTGGGGAAGAAGGTGCCGTTCTTACGGGTGATATAGATGAGCGACGAGGTGAAGCCATAAGGGCCGGAACCGTCGTTGCTGCCCTGTTTGAAACTTGTCCAGTAGGTAGGCTCCGTACGACCTGCATTACGGTGGCAGGAGCCACAGGAGTAGCCGGCATAGACGGGTCCGAGACCGCCGCCGTGGCCGTTTTCGTTCGCGGTCTTCACGTTGTCGTAGAGTCGGTCTCCTTTGTTGAATCGGGTGTTGTAGTTACCTGACAGCCATCTAGCTCCCTGGTCGTAGGCTACGGAGGAATTATAGAATCCTGTTGATGTGCCTGCGGACAGGGCATAGCCTGACGGTATTTCAATGTCATCTACGTCCAACTGGTCGTCGTCTTCACATGAAGACAAAGCGAATAGGCCTGTTAAGAGTAGTGAAATACTAAAGTATTTGTTCATAAAAAGTATGAGTTTTCTCAATATGTTTCTTTTAACCACAATAGCGAAGGCAGGATTTTTGTCCTGTCTCCGCTCTTACGTAATGGGTTGTCTGTTCGTTTACTTCACTGTGCGGGCCTTTCCATTTTTGAAAATGAGGTATTCCAAAGTGTGGAAGCCACGCAGGCTCTGTGCACCTTCGATCTTCTCATCGCTGTCACCATCCTGCCAGTTCAGTCCGCTGAAATCCTGGGATTTCAGGATCTGTGCGATCTGTGCCTGATCAAGGGGCCATGAGTCCATATTCGGGTCGAGGCCGAGTTCGTCAACAGGACCGAAGAGGAAAGCCTCGCTCGACTCCCACGGTTCACGGGCTGTCAGCCAGGCATTGGCACAGGCAGCAAAGGCGTTGTCAGAGGGACTGGCCTTGAAGGCTTTCACGGCATCGTCGAGTTTGGCGTTACGTTCTGCCAAGTCTTTATAGGTGGGGAGCACTACAGCATCAACGTACTGCTTCACAATGGGGTCGAGAGTTACGTCGTCGTTGATATTTTCGCTAAAGTAGGGCTTCAGAGTGTTCTCGATGAAGTCACCCAGGTCAGCGCAGGCATCCATAGCCTCAGAAGCCTCCTTGGAGTTGATATTGCTGCGGAAAGGCTGCGGGATGGCGTAGATGGCATCGGCAGCAGCCTGGATGATAGCCTTGGCCTCATTATCAAGGTCAGGATTCTTGGCAGCGAGGACGGCTGACAGTGAATTAGCGTTTACACTACCGTCACGAGAGCCATAATAGGCATTGCGGATAGAGTAGATGTTGTTGCGATAGTCATCGCGAGAGTGCCAACTGTACCATGACTCCACGGCATAGAGTGCTTCCTCAGTGTCGCCAGCCTGATACAGACGATAGGGCTCGCCGATCTTACTGTCACCCACCTCACCGGCGATGTCGATACAACCGTCGAAGATTTGCTCAACGCAGTCGATGGCCGACTTGTATTCGTTGCTGTTATGATTCTTGAAGATGTCTGCATAGCCACCGTTCCACTCGTCGTAGAGGGTCTGGGCATCACTCTTCAGGAGACTTGACACGACTGTCATATAATTGGCCCACTGCTCGGCATAAGCCTCATTGTAGTCGAGTTCGTTAGCGTTATCAACGTCAATCTCTGGCTGAGGAGTCGGATCCGGATCCTCATTCTTGTCATCACCACATGCTACCATACTGGCTGTCAACGTCAGTGCAGCAGCAAACATCATTGCATACTTAAAAATCTTCTTCATGTTCTTTAGTTTATTATTAATGTTTATATTTTTTATTTCTTAGCAAACCAAAGTTGGTAGGCAACACCAATGCGGAACTCGTTCTCACTGTTGTATTCGCTGGAACTAAACATTTTGGATGTTCCAATCTGACGAGTTGTGTAGTCTGCCTTTACCACGAGGTTAGGAAGCGGACGCCAGTTCAGACCAAAACTCCATAGGCTCACCTGACAGCGGTTATCGCCAATGAGTCCCTGCTCGCATTCCTCTTGAGGGTTGTAATAATTATAATGTACGAAGGGGTAGATTGTGGGGAACCCCTTAATGCCTGGGAAGAACGACTTTATGTTGACACCCACCTCGGCACTCCAATCGACGGCACGTTTGGCAACGGGTCCCATGCGGCTGTAAGGCGACTTGCTGGAATATCTGCGGTTAGCAGCCGTGACGCCAACCGTCTCCGTAATGTTTCCAGACAGGTAGTTGGCACGTGCCGTGATGTATTTGTTAATATACTGTGCATCGAAGGAATAGAGCAGTACATTGACATCATCATATTCTGCGTAGGTGATCAGTTTATCCGCGTTTTTCTGGGCTTTCGGGTTATAGAAAATAGAGGCACCGACACGGAGTCCGGGGATTCCTGTCCAGTTCAGACGGGCTGTATAGGCAGGAGCCGTGAAGTTATCCACCTCCAGAAAACCCTGCTTGGCCTTTTTCACCCAATTATAACTATCGAAACCATTGGGGTTCAGACCACTGGTAATCATGGCCTCATAGTCGAAGGTAGCCGTACCCTTGCCGAAGCGTCCGAAGGCTGCAATACCCGTTTCATGCCAGGTAGAGGCGAGTAGGGTGGTGGCTCCTTCAGGTCGAGCGGCTGTAAAGAAGTTCAGCGGTTCGTGGTGTGAGTTTGTCAGTCCTACAGGGATAATCATGTGACCAACGCGTACGTTGAAGGCAGGCGTGATCAGGCGTGTCAGGTGGAACTGTTCAAGAGCGACTTCGCCACCTTTCTCAACTTCGGTTTCGTATTCTCCGTTCTCACTGCCCGACTGTGACTCTATCTCGTAGGTGATGCCCGTGCCACCGGACTCGAACTCGATTTCAGCGGCAAGAATCCATTTCGGGGTGATCTTGTATTCTCCTTCCAGCACGAAACGGGGAATGCTGATCTCATTATGGTTTTTCTTGGTGTTTCCTTTGCTGCCACCATAGAAGCGGTTCAAACCATAGTCCTTGAATGCAGCCAGCATCTCGCCATAACTACCGATACGCCATTTGTCGTAGCCTATCACTTCGTCGGATGGGGCTTTGGCCTGGACATTCTGTGTCTCCTGCGTGTCAGTTAATAATGTATTATTACTTATCGGTTCAGCAGCCTGTACTGAAACCATCATCGTGGATATTGTCAGTAATCCGAATAGTCTTTTCATTGTCCTTTATAACCTAATCAATGTTGAAATCGGATGCAAAGGTAGGCTGTTTCTGAAAAATATACAATACCTAAAAATGATGAAATTCCGTTAAAACACCCTCTGCACGGGCTTCTGGAAATTGAAAATACCTAAATCTAATTATTGCATATTTCGGAAAATATGTATAATTTTGCATCCGTAATCATTATTAGGTAAAGGATGAAGAATCAGAAGATGTATGAAGCGGATGACAAGATGATTTCACTGATCCGCGACAACTACGACCTGCTTCAGTCGCTCGGCAGTTTCGGCATCAGCCTGGGCTTCGGCGACAAGACCGTGCAGGAGACTTGTGAGGACAACCATGTGGACACCTATACCTTCTTGGCTGTGGTGAACTATACCATCAACGGTTATGGGGAGTTTGAGGCCGATGACCAGATATCAGTGCCGACGCTACTACACTATCTGGAGGCCAGCCATGCCTATTTCCTCGATTTTCAGTTGCCATTTATCCGTAGGGAACTGGCTGAATCGCTGGATCCTGACGACTCCCTGGGACAGTTGATACTGAGGTTCTACGACGAGTATGCTCATGAGATACGCCGTCACATGAAGTATGAGCAGAAGACGTTATTCCCATACGTTGAGACACTGCTGGAAGGGAAGCCGGCCAACGACTACAACGTAGAAACCTTCTCTAAGCACCACGGGGCAGCCGACAAGAAACTAAGGGAACTGAAACTGCTTATCATTAAGTATCTTCCGCAGGACGGTCTGCATAACAACCAATTGACGGCGACACTCCATGATATCTATGACAACGAAGAATGGCTGCGTCAGCACGCCCAGGTGGAGGACCGTATCTTTGTACCCGCCATCCGCCGGTTGGAACAGATGACGAAACAGAGCGACGTGTCGAGGAATATTACGGACATGGTGTTTAAGGGTGGTGCTGGCCAGAACAGCGATGCGCTCTCAGACCGCGAAAAGGACGTCATCATCGCGCTGGTGCAGGGCATGTCGAATAAGGAAATTGCCGATCACCTCTGCATTTCAACAAATACAGTGATAACCCACCGCAGGAATATTGCACGGAAACTGCAGATACACTCTCCGGCAGGCTTGACAATCTACGCCATCGTTAACGGACTGGTGGACATTACGAGTGTGAAACTATAAAAGAGGCTCCCGATGTGGGAGCCTCTTTAAATCTTATTGATATCGACGTAGCCATGCATTACTGCGTAGATGGTAAGAGCCGAGACGCTCTTCATCCCCAACTTGTCCATAATGTTCTTACGGTGGGTGATCACGGTGGCTAGTCCGATGTTGAGTTTGTCGGCTATCTCCTTGTTGATGTATCCCTGTACGATGAGCGACATCACCTCAATTTCACGGTCGGAGAGAATCTTCTGCCTTAGGATGTTGGGCAT
>JAFUAK010000261.1 GCA_017460765.1 Prevotella sp.
CGGACTACGGCTATGTGGGCTTCGAGATCGACGTGACGAATCTGCTGAAGGAGGGTGACAACGTTCTGGTGGTGAAGGCCAGTACGATGGGAGAGAAGAACTCCCGCTGGTACACGGGTGGCGGACTCTTCCGCAACGTCAGTCTTGTGACCACACCCTCAGACCTCTACTTCGGACGCTATCCGCTCTATATCACTACCCGCGACAACCAGTTTGTCAGTGTCTCTGCAGACTTCACCGACCGCACCAAGGCCAAGGAGACCCGTATGGTGGTGAAGATCTACGACCCCGACGGACAACTGGTGGCGGAGAAGGGCACCAAATGTGGACGGAACCCGCAGACCCGTAGTCTGACCATCAAGACCGGGGAGATGGAGATACCCCATCCCCAAGTCTGGGATCCGGACTCACCCAGACTCTATCGCGCCGTTGCCCAGTTGCTGCGGGAAGACGGCAGTGTAGCCGACGAGGTAGCCGAGCAATTCGGCATCCGTACCATCGAATTCGGGCCGCAGTTCGGTTTGAAGGTCAATGGCAGGAAAGTGCTGCTGCAGGGCTATGCCAACCACCACACGCTGGGTGCCCTCGGTGCCGCTGCCTATCCACGTGCCATCGAGAAACGCCTGCAACTGATGAAGCAGTTCGGCATCAACCATATCCGTACGTCGCACAACCCCTACAGCCGCGACTTCATCAGGCTCTGCGACCAATACGGCATCCTCGTGGTGGATGAACTCTACGACAAGTGGACCAGACAACATACAGGCGGGCGCGTACCTTTCTTTAACCACTGGGCACAGGACGTGACGGAGTGGATCAAGCGCGACCGCAACTCACCCTGTGTGGTCATGTGGAGCCTCGGCAACGAACTGCAACAGGATCCCAACCAGCCATTCGATGACTGGGGCGTGACCTGCTACAAGATGATGAAACCCGTGCTCGAGCGCTACGACTCCACCCGCAAGGTGACTGTGGCCATGCATCCCCGCTACCGTAATTGGGAGACGGACTCCCTGCCCTGCGATCTGGCGATGCTGACGGATATACAGGCCTACAACTACCGTTATATGTACTTCCCCGGCGACGGACGCCGCTTCCCGTGGATGACGTTCTACCAGAGCGAGGCCTCCACACAGGCTATGGGACAGAACTTCTTCGAGATGGATCGTGACAAGGTGATCGGTCTGGCCTACTGGGGAGCCATCGACTATCTGGGCGAGAGTTTTGGATGGCCCGCCAAGGGGTGGGCACAGGGCGTGTTCGACATCGCATTGGAGCCGAAGCCCAAGGCCTACTTCATGCGTTCCTTCTTCAGACCTGAGGAGCCACTGGTGCATCTGGCCATCCTCGAAAGCGAGAATGCCGAGATGTGGAACGGTGTGAAGATGGGCAATGATTTCCAGACAGAATTATGGAACCGCCCTGAAGGGTCGAAGGCTAACCTGATTACATATACCAATGCCGACGAGGTGGAACTGCTGCTCAACGGCCGCAGCCTGGGGCGCAAGGAGAATCCCAGGGATCCGAAACTGCGCAACCAGATCCAGTGGGGCGAGATCGACTACGAGCCCGGCAAACTGGAAGCCGTCGCCTATCAGGACGGGAAGGTTGTGGCCCGCCATCAGTTGGAGACCACAGGTAAGGCCGTGCGCCTGAAGGTAGAGCCCGACAATAGCAACTGGCAGGCCGATGGTCAGGATCTGCAGCACCTCCGCATCACGGCCATCGACAGCAAGGGCCGACGGGTGCTGACTGCCGAAGACGAACTCCAGTTCACCGTAGAGGGCGATGCCCGCATCGTGGCCGTATCCAATGGCGACATCAACAGCGAGGAACTGAACGTCACCGACCATCGCCGCCTGTGGCAAGGCTCTGCCCTCGTCATTCTCCGTGCCGGACAGTCGCCCTCCAAGATTACCCTGAAGACCAGGAGCAAGGAATACAAAACCGTCATTACAAAACTTGAAACAAAATAAGAACTTATGAAAAGATTCCTCACCCTCTGCCTCGTATGCTGCACTATCTTTGCGGCACAGGCTCAGAACGACGTGCTCAAGGCAGCACAGACCACCAACGATTACTTCATGGCGAAGTACAGTGACCCCACCCTGCCGACGAATGTCAATAAGATCCGACCCTCATCGCTCTGGACGCGCGCCGTCTATTATGAAGGTCTGATGGCCCTCAATGCCGTCGATCCCCAGGAGCGCTACATTGCCTATGCCAAACGGTGGGCCGACTTCCACCAATGGACACCCCGCAACGGCGTCAACACATGTGATGCCGACGACCAGTGCTGCGGGCAAACCTACGTAGAACTGCTGCCCTACACCGGCAAAGACTACAAGGAACTGCTGGCCAACGTGATAGCCAATCTGGACCACCAGATGCAAACGCCCAACACCAAGAAGCAGACCACCACGCCCAAGGCCAAGACCGAAGTGAACTCACTGTACGGATGGTGGACGTGGATAGATGCCATACAGATGGCTATGCCCCTGTATATGCAGATAGCCAAACTGACGGGCGACACCAAGTATCGCGACCATGCGCTGAAGATGTACCTGTGGAGCCGCAACGAGTGTGGCGGAGGTCTCTTCAACGAGAAGGACGGACTGTGGTGGCGCGACGCCGACTACGTGCCCCCCTATAAGGAGAAGGACGGCAAGGACTGTTACTGGAGCCGCGGCAACGGATGGGTGTATGCAGCCCTGGTGCGTAGCATGAACCAACTGTCGCCGAAAGACAAAGCATATAAAGAACTGAAGAAGGATTTCCTGATGATGAGCGAGGGCCTGCTGAAGTGCCAGCATGAAGACGGTTTCTGGCACGCCAGTCTGGTGAGCGATGTCGACTATCCTGATCCTGAGATGACAGGCACCGCCCTCTTCCTCTACGGCATGAGTTGGGGCATCCGCAACGGTCTGCTGAAGGCGAAGGACTATCGTCCTGCCTGCGACAAGGCCTGGGAGGCCCTGAAGACTTGTCTGCACAGCGACGGTTTCCTCGGCTGGAACCAGGGCACGGGCAAGGATCCCTCTGCCGGACAGCCGGTCACCTTCACCTCCGTACCCGACTTTGAGGACTATGGCACGGGCTGCTACCTTCTCGGCACCACGGAATACTACAAGTTAATTAAGAATTAAGAGTTAAGAGTTATGACGAGGATTTTGAGGCGAGGATTTGTGTTGCTATGCGCGTGCTGCAGCATCACTGCAGCCCTCGCTCAGACGTGGCCTGTACCATCGCAGGAGGCGAAGGCAGGCGCCCGTTGGTGGTGGCTGGGTTCTGCGGTGGATAAGGACAACCTGCAGTGGACCATGCAGCAGTATGCCGACCACGGTATCGGTGCCGTGGAGATTACGCCTATCTATGGTGTGCAGGGCAATCAGGCCAACAATATCCCCTACCTCTCCGACCAGTGGATGGAAATGCTGC
>JAFUAK010000007.1 GCA_017460765.1 Prevotella sp.
GACACAAATACAAATACCAAATAACCCCTGATAATTAAACACTTACAACTCTATATCCATTCCATCCACTGTTAATTGGTCACATGGTCACAGTTGTGACCGTGTGACCATTTACTTATCGGGATGTAAGACAGGGTAATGCAAAAGAAAAGGGGCAGACAATTCGTCTGCCCCTTGAAGTGTATCTTGTGTAAGATTACTTCTGGATGAACTTCTTGCCGTTCTGGATAACGATACCCTTGTAAGAAGCGTCAACCTTCTGACCAGCGAGGTTGTAGCGTGCATTGTCACCAGCCTTGGTAACAACCTTTGCACTCTGGATACCAGTCTCGCCGCCAACCTTGATCACCTTGATGTTCTTCAGGATAGTTGTACCCTTGAAGTCACCGGGCTGGAACAGCAGGTGGCTGCCTTCCATGTTACCTGCCCACGGCTCGAATACGCACTCAACTTCCTGGAAGTCACCAGTAGAAGCGATGTCGAATGTAGACTGGTCGTTAGCGCTCCATGTACCCATATTGATCTGGAGTGTACCATCGGTCGGGAACTTAGCGGTAAGAACAACCTTGTAGTTGCCATCTTCCTCGAGATCGAAACTGCCATCAGGAATTACCATGATCTGGGGCTGCCAGAGTTGGCCAGTCTGAATACCTACGGTGATTGCAAGACCATCAGCGGTCAGTTCAACCTTACCATCAGTCTGCTCGTCAGCGAACTGTGTCCAGCCATTGAACTCAGTAGCAGTTGTGAAGTCTACCTCAGCAAGTACGGTGTCACCAGCGGGCTCCGGTGCAGGCTGTGGCTCGGGCTCTGGCTCTGGCTCGGGATTGTCACCGTCCAGACTGATCACCTTAATGCTCTTCAGGATAGTTGTACCCTTGAAGTCACCAGGCTGGAACAGTAGGTGGCTGCCTTCCATGTTACCTGCCCACGGCTCGAATACGCACTCAACCTCCTGGAAGTCACCAGTAGAAGCGATGTCGAATGTAGACTGGTCGTTAGCGCTCCATGTACCCATATTGATCTGGAGTGTACCATCGGTCGGGAACTTGGCGGTCAGAACCACCTTGTAGTTACCATCCTCTGCCAGGTCGAAACTGCCATCAGGAATTACCATGATCTGAGGCTGCCAGAGTTGGCCGGTCTGAATGCCAACAGTGATGGCAAGACCATCAGCGGTAAGTTCAACCTTACCATCGGTCTGCTCGTCGGCGAACTGAACCCAGCCATTGAACTCGGTAAGAGTCGTGAAGTCAACCTCAGCAAGAACGCCACCGGCAGCGGGTGCAGGTGCGGGCTCCGGAGCAGGCTCTACACTGCCACCGTCCATGTCGTAAACCTCAACTTTCTTCACGATGGTTGTACCCTTGAAGTCACCGGGCTGGAACAGCAGGTGGCTGCCTTCCATGTTACCTGCCCAAGGCTCGAATTCGCACTCAACCTCCTGGAAGTCACCAGTAGACTTGATGTCGAATGTAGCCTGGTCGTTAGCGCTCCATGTACCCATGTTGATCTGGAGTGTACCGTCAGCAGGGAACTTAGCGGTAACAACAACTTTGTAGTTGCCATCCTCGGCCAGGTCGAAACTGCCATCAGGAATTACCATGATCTGGGGCTGCCAGAGTTGGCCGGTCTGAATGCCAACAGTGATGGCAAGACCCTCTGCGGTAAGTTCAACCTTACCATCGGTCTGCTCGTCAGCGAACTGCGTCCAGCCAGTGAACTCTGTGGCGGTCGTAAAGTCCACCTCAGCGATCTTTGTCTGAGCGTTAGCACCAATAGCCATCAAGGCCATTGCAACTAAAGTAAACAATTTCTTCATAAGCGAATTTTAATTAGTTAATAATGTTAATAATAAGATATGTAATCTCTTAGATTTCTAAATACTCTGCAAAGATAATGTAATTTTCCGAATTGGGATTCTTTCGTTTGTTAAATAAAGTTTCGTTCTGTTAATTTTGGACGCTTGATTACATTTGATATATATAATTGAAACAAATGACAAAGTGAATCGGGAAAAATATATATACCTTTGCAGCAGGAAAATAAAAAAACAATCGATGAAAAGAATTATACCCGTCTTACCGTGGCTAGGAGCCCTGCTGCTGATCGCTTTGGCCCTGCTCTGCTTCGAGACTGATCTGCTCTGGAAGGTCCAGCAGTATAATATATTCCTTGATACCCCGCTCTTCTTCCGTGAGCAGATGGTGGTGCCTGGAGGTCTGCTCTCCTATGTCGGCTGTTTCTTTACGCAGTTCTTCTTCTATCCCTGGCTCGGCGTACTGATGCTGTGCGGCTGGTGGCTGCTGCTGATGTGGCTCACCAAGCGTACCTTCCGTATCGACGATAACTGGAGCGTTCTGGCACTGATACCCATCGCCATCCTTCTCGTGGCCGACATGAGTCTGGGCTACTGGCACTACTTCATGAAACTGCGCGGCTATTTCTTTGTGCCCACTATCGGCACAACTGTGGGCGTAGCCCTGCTCTGGGCATTCCGTTCGCTGCCTCGGCGCCTGTGGCTTCGTATCGTCTGTGTGGTACTGGTCCTTGTGGCAGGCTATCCCTTGATCGGTGCCTATGCACTGGCTACAGCCTTGCTGATGGCTGTCTGGTCATGGCGGCTGGAGCGCAGCCTTTCCTGGAATGCGGTGCTCTCACTGGTAGTCCTGCTTGGGATTGTCGCCGTCCCGATGCTGTATTATCGCCATGTCTATTACCAGACGAATCTTGCCGATCTTTGGCATGCGGCCCTGCCCACGTTCAATGTCGTCGGTGAGTATCCGGTCTACTTCACACCTTATTATTTATTAGGCTGTTACTTCCTGCTCATGGCGATTGGCTCTCAGGCATCTCCCTCTGCCAAGTGGCTGAAGAAGCCAGTCTTCAGGTGGAGTCTTCAGTCGGTGCTTGCGGCTGTCCTCGTGGCCGGTGTCTGGCAGTTCTGGTATAAGGACAAGAACTTCCATCACGAACTTGCCATACAGCACTGTATAGAACAGACCGACTGGGAAGGTGTGCTCAGCGAATGCGGCAAACTGGACGAAGAGCCCACGCAGTTCATCTCCTTGGCGCGCAAACTCGCCTTGACCCGATTAGGTCGTCTGCTCGATGAGATCTACAATTTCCCCATCGTTCACAAGAAGTGCAATACGCCTCTTCCCGTTGATATGCTCTACCACATCGGAGCCCGCATGCTCTACTATCAGTACGGCCTGCTTAACGACAGCCACCGTATCTGTATCGAGGATGGCGTGGAGTACGGCTGGCGCGTGGAAGTGCTGGAGTATATGGCGCGTTGCTCCCTGCTCAGCGGTGAGACGCAGGCTGCGCGGAAAGCCCTGAACCTGCTCCGACATACGATGTTCCATAGCAGGTGGGCCGATGCCATGCAACCCCTGGTCGATCATCCGGAACAGATTGCAGAAGCCCGTGAGACAGGTCCCGTGAGTCACATGCTGCATTACAGCAATGCTGTAGGAGGTGACGGCGGCTATATCGAAAGATACGTGATGAGTCTGCTTGCCAGTCAGGACTCCGACGATCCCTATTTCCAGGAACTGGCCGTGCTGGGTGCCATGTGGATGCGCGACCCTGCCTTGTTCCGCGCACGCTTCACGCATTACGCCCGTCTTCATCCCC
Source organism: Prevotella sp. (assembly GCA_017460765.1). GTDB lineage: Bacteria > Bacteroidota > Bacteroidia > Bacteroidales > Bacteroidaceae > Prevotella. The sequence goes on from JAFUAK010000007.1 coordinate 3,643, forward strand.
ACGACAACATGCCCCGTCTCTTCCAGGAGGCCGCCTATCTCATGGGGAAAATGGAAAATAACCCCAATATCGACAGGTTGCCTTTCGACAAGGGTGTGAAGGATACTTATAACGCCTTCATGCAGGAGGCTGTTAAATACGATAACCAGAATGCCGAACTCGGACGTTCTGCCCTTTATCCATTCTTTGGGAACACGTATTATTTCTACTACTTTTTTATGAAGATGTGAAACCGTTTTGACTTATGAAAAAGATTCTTTCCATTATAGCCATCCCGCTGCTGATCTGCGCCTGTAGCCAGCAGTTGCCGTCAGACTTTACACAGTCCGACTCGTTGCCGTCTATTTACCCTGATTATGTGGATGTCACCATCCCCGTCAATATCACGCCACTGGCCTTCGAGATGGATGACCAGTCGGAAGAGATGGCCGTACGCTATGCCTTCGAGAATGAGGAGATTATCTGCCGGGGGGCTAAGGCGCAGCCTGGTATCGAAGACTGGAAACGCCTGACCGCTGCCGCCAAGGGGAAGTCCATCCTGGTGGAGACGTACGCCTGTAAGGATGGGCAGTGGACGCGCTTCAAGCCCTTTAGCATCTTCGTATCGCCCGACTCCATCGATCCCTACATCAGTTACCGTCTCATCTCGCCTTCGTATGTATCCTACGAGGAACTGACCATCAGTCAGCGCTGTCTGGAGAACTATGATGAGAGCGTCATCTATGACAATATGCTCTGCACCGAGGCCGACAAAGGCCAGTGTATCAACTGCCATAACTACCAGCAGTATAATCCCGGGCGGATGCAGTTCCACGCCCGCCAGAATCATGGAGGCACGGTTATCGCCTACGACGGGAAAGTCAGGAAGATTAATATGGCCAACGACTCCCTCCTTTCTGCTGGTGTCTATCCGGCCTGGCATCCCACGCTGCCGCTCATTGTCTACTCCACTAACCTGACGCGCCAGAACTTCCATGTCACCGATCCCAACAAGATTGAGGTCTACGATACCGCCAGCGACTTGATTGCCTACAACGTGGAGAGGAATGAGGCAACCAATATCGAGAATAATCCTGATGAATTCGAGGTGTTCCCCTTCTGGGCGTCTGACGGCAGGTCCGTCTACTATTGCAGTGCACATTTCGAGTTTCCGGACTCTGTGGACAACAGGGACATGTATCTGCTTAGATATTCCAACAAGGTCAGGTATAACATTTACCGCAAGTCATTCGATCCGGCTTCGATGCAGTTCGGCCCTCGTGAACTGGTGTTCGCAGCCGACACGTTGGGCAAGAGTGCCACGCTGCCCCGTATTTCTCCTGATGGACGCTACCTGATGTTTGCCCTTGGAGAGTATGGTGTCTTCCATATCTGGCACCGCGATGCCGACCTCTGGATGATAGACCTGTCGACGGGTGAGGCACGTGCCCTGCAGGAACTTAACTCGCCGGATACGGAGAGTTATCACTCCTGGTCTTCCAATGGCCGATGGGTGGTGTTCAGCAGCCGACGGGACGACGGCAACTTCAGCCGTCCGTTTTTCGCCCACATAGATAAGAACGGAAAAGGCACCAAGCCTTTCGAATTGCCTTGTGCCGATCCTGACTATCACCGTCAGTTCATGAAGTGCTATAACATTCCCGAGTTTATGCATGGTCCTGTCACTATCAGCCCCCAGGCTTTTGCCGATGTTCTCAAGGGCGAGGGTGAAACCGTGAAATATGTGCAGAAACTCCAAACAGAATAAAAAACCTCAATACCCCAAGATGAAAAAACTATTTTTATTGCTGCTGTTCCTGCCAGTCCTGACAAATGTTAAGGCTCAGGACGTAAAGATCGAGTTCGTAACGCCCAGTATCGTACATGTTGTGAAAGGTACACCCACCAAGACGCTTGTGGTGACAGCGAAGCCCGAAGACGTGAAGTTGACCCGCAAAGGCGATATCACATCGAGTGCCGTGCTGACAGTCAGGCAGGATCCCAAGACGGGAAGTCTGACTTTTCTGACAGCGAATGGCAAGGTATTGCTGCGCGAAAAGGACTGTGATGTTGCCAAGGTGCGCCAGACCTTCACGCTCGACAAGGACGAGGCCGTCTATGGCTTGGGTACCATCCAGAACGGTAAGATGAACCGCCGCGGCGAGCACAAGCGCATGGAACAGTCGAATCTCGAGGATTTCCAGAGTGTGCTCCAGAGCATCAAGGGGTGGGGACTCTACTGGGAGAACTATTCACCCACACAGTTCGATGATGATGCCAACGGTATGACCTTCACCTCGGAGGCCGGCGAGGGTATCGACTATTATTTTATGTATGGCGGCTCAGCCGACGGGGTGATTGCCCAGATACGCCATCTGACGGGTGACGTGCCGATGTTCCCCCTTTGGACCTACGGCTTCTGGCAGTCGAAGGAACGCTATAAGAGTGCAGCGGAGACAGAGGGCATCGTCGACAAGTACCGTGCCCTGCAGGTGCCCCTCGATGGTATCATCCAGGACTGGCAGTACTGGGGCTCCAACTACCTGTGGAATGCCATGGACTTCCTGGCCGAAGATTTTGCCACCGGCAGGCAGATGATTGACAACGTCCACCAGAAGCATGCCCATTTCATGATATCCATCTGGGCTAGTTTCGGCCCGCAGACCCTGCAATATCGGGAACTCAACGAGAAAGGACTGCTGTTGCCCATCGAGACGTGGCCGCAGAGCGGACTCTCGCATCTCTGGCCGCCGCGCGAGGACTATCCCTCGGGTGTGAAGGTCTACGATGCCTTCAGTCCCGTGGCCCGTGATATCTACTGGAAACACCTGAAGACGCTCTTTGACTATGGTACGGATGCCTGGTGGATGGACTCCACCGATCCCGACTTCTTCAATCCCCGCGAGTCCGACTATGAGCACAAGGTCTATGGCGGCACATGGCGCTCCCAGCGCAATGCCTTCCCATTAGAGACCGTTCGCGGTGTGTATGAGAAGCAGCGCAAGGAGTCATCCGACAAGCGTGTGTTCATCATGACTCGCAGTTCATTTGCCGGACAGCAGCATTATGGCTCGAACATGTGGAGCGGTGATGTGGCCTCGTCGTGGGACATGCTCCGCAAACAGGTACCCGCAGGCCTGAGTTTCTCGCTGACGGGTAATCCCAACTTCAACACCGATATCGGCGGTTTCTTCTGTAATGCCTATAACACGAAGGGTGCCGGCTCTGCCCCGCAGAACCCGCAGTTCCAGGAACTCTACGTGCGCTGGATGCAGTACGGCCTGTTCTGTCCTGTGTTTCGTAGCCACGGTGCCGATGCCCCGCGCGAGATCTGGCAGTTTGGCCAGAAGGGCGAGCCCGTCTATGATGCCATTGAGAAGATGATCCGCCTGCGCTACCGTCTGCTGCCTTATCTCTATAGCATGGCCTGGCAGGTGACGAGTAATAATGAGAGTTACCTGCGTCCGCTGTTCAGCGACTTCGCTGCTGACAAAAAGGTCTGGAATATGACCGACGAGTTCATGTTTGGCCGCAGCATCCTTGCCGCACCCATCCTCGATCCGCAATATACAGAAGAGAAGGTCATTCGCACCGATGCGATGACCCCCAATTTCACGACAGCGAAGTCGGCCGTGAAGTACTTGCCGAAGGGAACTGACTGGTACGACTTCTGGACGAACCAGCGCCTGAAGGGCGGGCAGAGCGTGACACTGCAGACCGCACTCGACCGCGTGCCGATGTTCGTCCGTGCCGGCAGTATTCTGCCCCTCGGACCGGAGATGCAGTATGTCGGCGAGCAATCGTGGAACAACCTCGAACTGCGTGTCTATCCCGGTGCTGACGGTAACTTCCTGCTGTATGAGGACGAGGGCGACAACTATAACTATGAGAAAGGTCAGTATGCCACTATTCCTTTCCTGTGGAACGACTGGGCCCGTACCCTCACCATCGGTGCTCGTCAGGGCAGTTACGAAGGCATGATTCTCAGCCGTCAATTCACGGTGATCCTGCCCAATGGCCAGTCCCGGCAAATAGACTATAACGGAAACGAAATAACCATTAAACTGTAACAAAAACCGAATGAAAAAGATTATCCTAAGCCTTTTCATGGCTGTGCCACTGTTAGCGTTGGCACAGAATCCGGTCATCCGCGACCAGTTCGCTGCTGACCCTACCGCACGTGTTTTTAATAACAAGGTGTATGTCTATCCTTCCCACGACATCATGCCGCCCGAAGGACAGCGCCAGGACTGGTTCTGTATGGCCGACTATCATGTGTTCTCTTCAGAGAACCTGACCGACTGGACCGATCATGGCATGATTCTCTCCCAGCAGGCTGTGCCCTGGGGCAATCCAGAGGGCTATTCGATGTGGGCACCCGACTGTGTCTATAAGAATGGCAAGTACTATTTCTTCTTCCCCAATGGTACGAAGGTAGGCCGTGGCTTTGCCATCGGTGTCGCTACGGCCAACAGTCCTGAGGGACCCTTCACCCCTGAGGCAGAACCCCTCAAGGGGGTGTCGGGCATTGATCCCTGTGTGCTTATCGACGACGATGGCTCCGCCTACATCTACTGGAGCGGCATGGGCATCCGCGGTGCCAAACTCAAGGACAGTATGTCGGAACTCGACGGAGAACTGCAGGAGATGAAGTTCCCAAAGCGGGAAGGCATGCCCGAGATGCCGCCAATGATGGTGGGCGGACAACTCATGGAAGGTCTGCCCGAGGGCTTCAAGGAAGGTCCCTTCGCCTTCAAGCGCGGTGACTGGTACTATCTCAGTTTCCCCTGGGTGCGCGGTGATACGAGCAATGGCCAGAACCCCACGGAGACACTGGCCTATGCCATGTCGAAATCGCCCCTCGGTCCCTGGGATTTCAAGGGTATCATCATGGCTGAGCACGAGAATGGCTGCTGGACCAACCACCACAGTCTGGTGGAGTACAAGGGCCAGTGGTATCTCTTCTATCATCACAACGACTTCTCACCCCGTGACGATAAGCGTCGTTCCGTTTGCATCGAGAAGGTCAGTTTCAATGCCGATGGCACCATCCAGGAGGTGAAGCCCACCCTGCGTGGCGTAGGTATCAACGCTGCTACCGAGAAGATCGAACTCGACCGCTACAGTGCAGTCAGTAGCGATGTCTCTGTCGCCCTGATCGACACTGTCAACACCTTCCGCAGTTACGAGGCTACGCTTCCCACCAAGGGTTCTTGGCTGAAATATGGTGACGTGGATTTCGGTTGCATCTCCGATGGCTATCTGGTCGTCTCTGCCAAGGCAGCCGACAACACCGCCTTCTATGTGCGCGAGAAGAGTGCCGACGGCAGGATCCTCGCCAAGATTGATATGACCGTGAAGCCTGAGCAGTCCGCAGGCATGCCCGCCATGTTCCGTCGCGACTTTACCAACCAGTGGCTTACGATGACCGCTCCGTTGGAGTATCTGCCGAAGGGTATCAGCGACCTGGTGATCACCAATGAGGGTGGGGCTGCCGTCAGCGTCGACTGGATACAGTTCA
>JAFUAK010000043.1 GCA_017460765.1 Prevotella sp.
ACGATGAGTTCCACCTCGCGGCGGGTGAAGCGGTGGGCGTGAGGCGGGGAGTTCAGGGCGCGCAGTCTGTCGCGCAGTTCATGGCAGTAGTCGATCCAGTAGTTCAGGTTGTTCAGGGCGCCCTTCTTCGTCCGGGCGTCGGGAAAGTAGAGCATGGCGAGTTCCGACTTGCCGTAACTTCGGATCTCGAACTTCTTCACGGGGCCGTTCGCCCTGCTCAAATCTCGTAACAGTTCTCTCAGTGCTTTTTCTGTCATAGGCTATTTACTTTTTTTACCTTTTTACTTTTTCACCTTTTCACCTTTTCACCTTTTCACCTTTTCACCTTTTCACCTTTTCACCTTTTCACCTTTTCACCTTTTCACCTTTTCACCTTTACCTGGGGTCAGGGGGTCAGTAATAATACAGGAATCTTCATGCGTACCGCAGGTTATTATTTAATAACGCGCATATATACGCGCGGTACGCAGGAGGAATCCTCAGGATATGGTGTCCCCGCCGCCCCCCTCGCTCTCCAGTCGGGCATCGTCGGCAAGCACCCGGCGGTTGGACTCGATCTCACTACCGCTGTAAGCCACGACACGGTAGCCGCGCCGACCATGGGAGCGGTACGGCGGGTAGCGCAGTTCCGGCGGCAGCAGGTTTGCAAACCAGGTCGTCTTGTAACTGCCCTACTCGCCGATGAGCACGAGCACGGTCTGGTTGATCTCATCCTCATCGACCCAACTGGCCACCATCGCCACGAGCCACTTGCGCAGGTACTCGTAGAAGCGCATCTGCATGTCGGTGCCGCCGCGCACCGTGACCGTGGCCGAGAGGGCGAGGATATGGCTCAGGCCGTCCCACGGGGGCAGGCGGTATTCCTCGCGGTGCTTCACCGTGTTGTAGCGCAGGTAGACGTGGTCGGCCAGCATCTGCTTGATCTCCGCCTTCGTGGCATAGGTCTCCCGCCAGTTCGGCTTGTGCTCCTTCGGCTCACCCTCCTTCCGTTTCTTCTTCGGTTTCTTCTCTTCTTCATCCATAGGCAAATCCTATCTGATTTCCCTACAAATTTACGAAAATAAAGGCACACTTGCAAGCCTTTCGGCCACGAATTTCCCCCGCCGCTTCCTTTTGTGCAGATCCCGCACAATTTCACTCGACGAGGAGGTCTTTCGGGGAGATGCCGAGGGCTTCGGCGAAGAGGTAGAGATGCCTGACGGTGAGCGTCATGCGGCCTGAAATGAGGCGGCTGACGGTCGATTCTGCACAGAAAGAACCGTCCCTTCTGTGCAAAAAAGAGCCCGGTGTCTCACGACAGCGGACTCACAGACCTAAATTGAAACTTTACATTCTATTAAGTGTTAAAGATCAATTATTGACCTAATCGTCCCGCTGGACGTAAACTGTAATTTGAAAGTATTTGATGTGTTTTATAAAAAACCAAATTGTATGCCCCGCTGGGCATCATATCTTGATGTCAAATGTGATGCGCGTGCCGTCGCGGTAGAACGGATCCACGAGGATGGTGCCGCCGAGCAGTCTGACCAGTACGGTGCAGAGCGTCAGCCCGATTCCTTCGGCCTTGCCCTGGATGCCCGGCCCCGTGTCTCTCACGGAGAAGTCGAGGTGGCCTTTCTGGCGGCTCTCGGTCACGGTCAGGGCGATGCTGCCCGTCCTGGTATGGCGCACGGCGTTGTCGATCAGTTCGCGGAGCACCTTGCCGAGACAGGCGCGGTTGGTATCCACGGCGAAGTGGTCGGGCAGTGCGGTCTCGAAGAGCAGTTCCACGCCCTGCTCCACCCTGTTGCCGAAACTGCCCATCACCTGGTGGCAGAAGCGGTTCAGGGGCACCCGGTCCTTCAGCAGCACCGAGGCGGTCTGCTCGTAGTGGGCCAGGTCGGCCATCTTGTCGATGATTCTCCGCTGCTGTTCCGCGTCGTGCTGCGAGGCGCGCAGACGGCGTGCCACGATGCCCATGAACCGCTGTCTGGCCTTCAGGGCCTGCTCTGCCGCCTTCCTGGCGGTCGTCTCCTTGCGGTGGGCCACATGCTCGTTGAGTTCCAGCCGTTGCAGTTCCTCCACCTGTTCGCGCAGCCGCGTCACGGTGCGCTGCCAGTACCACACGGCGACTGCCGCCACCGTCAGGATGAAGGCAACCACCAGCACTGATATTCCGATTTCTTCTGTTGTCATTCTTACGTTTCTGTTCAGTTTCTTACAGTTCATCAACTCATGAACTTACTGACACAGAAACGCGCTTGCTAAAATGTTTTTTCAGTATTCTATCAGGTCGAGCCCCTGTTCCCGATAGAACGGGAATTTTTGGTCGCTGGATAGCAACGTGAGATGCTCAGTGATGGCATGGGATATAATCACATGGTCCGAGGGATCATAGTACTTCATCGCCTCATTCAGGCGCAGCCGAGAATAGGTATAACCTACATTTCTTCGAAGTGGCAGGAACTCTATTTCAAGTTCATCTTCCACAAAACGAATGACATCCTCAGCCCTTTTCCAACGCTTTGACAGCAACTCCTTATTGTTAAAATGAACTATGATCTCGCGCATAGTCTCAAAACTGGCAAAGAGTTGCACTTCAGGATCTTCAATCAAATCCATAGCGCCCTTACCAAGATTATCTACATCGGTTAAGAGGTCAAAAACGGCACAAGAATCAAGCAACAACCTCATGGATTAATAATCTTTTTGCCGTCCTTGTAACTCTTGCATTGTGCTTGGAGTTCAGGGCTTACTAATTCTATAACCCACTTGTTGGCCCTTGCCACCCTTGCCGTTCTGGAAATCCTTCTCCCCGTAGAAATGTTTGTCGTCTTTGCTTCCATATCGTCTATATGTTTATATCCGACTGCAAAGATACGACAAGTTTCCGAAACTTCCAAACATTTCGGCAGATTTCTGAGTGCACAGGAAGAACCGTCCCTCCTGTGACCCCAAAAAAAACGATCCGACAACAGAATGTCGGACCGCCGCAAGGATATCCTCAAAAATTTTGAATTCAGGCTACCAGTCGTATTGGTGCTTTCGATCATACCACATAACTCCCATGAAACCTATCAAGGCTACAAAACCTGTTCCTAATAAGAAATAAATAAATGCCATAACCTTTATTTTGATTTTGAATAAAATACGAACCCGATGACTGCCAGTAATATTACTAACGAGCCCCCTAAGCCAAAGAGAACCCATTCGTTAACTCCTAGATTCATAATTCCTGCAAGAATGACTCCTCCAAATATCAGCTTTGACATATCAAGGCTGTACTTTCCGAGTTCCTGCATCATTAATTCACGTTTCTTCTGTTTCATATTCACATGATTGACGTGTGCAAAGATACGACAAGTTTCCGAGTCCGCCAAACTTTTTGGCGTTTTTTTACGCTTGCGGCGTTTTCGTGTCAGTAAGTCAAAGATCGCGCAAGCCGAGAGCAAAGCGAAAGTTTGCTTTCAGGCTTTGCCGTGCACAATAAGAACCGTCCCTACTGTGTGCACAATAAGAACCGTCCCTACTGTGAGAGCGGTTAGGCGGCCAGGCAGAGTTTCACGTGTCGGCCGCGCTTCAGGATAGAGACATGCCTGTACCATCCGGGCGACATAAGCCTGAGGAACCGCCTGAAGTGACGGCCCGACTGATAGTGCAGCATCATGCCCATGTAGGAGTTGACCATCGCCACATAGTGGAACAGTTCCTGATCCGTCGGCACATGCGACTCTACCAACTCGTTCTGATGATATACCTTCCGACAGAAGTTCGCGAAGGTGCGGCTGGCGATGTATTTCCTGCCCGGCTTGATGACGCTGCCCACAAACCTCACGCCTTTGGCACAGTGTTGCAAGTAAGTCTTGTTGGGATGGAGCGACAGCCCCCGTCCGCACAGCCAGGTCTCGATCTTCCTTTTCAGGTCGAGCAGCCGTGCCTTCGACTCATCGACAATCACCATGTCGTCCACATAGCGGCCGTAATACGCGAAGCCCCACTGTTCGGTTATCAGGTGGTCGAGCGGATCGAGATAGAGCAGTGCCAGCAACTGACTGGTCAAGTTGCCGATGGGCAGTCCGTGCATGCCGTCGGTACAGAAAAGGCTCTTGTTAGGCGGCAGGTCTTTCCATCGACGGGGCGGCATCTTGCGGATGCAGTTCATCTCCGGGCGGTTGAAGATGGTCTTGCGCAGCATGTATAGCAGCAGGTCAATGTCGCATCCCCTGTAGCGACCTATCAGGAAGTCAGCGGCCTGCTGATAGAGTATCTCCTTATCGATCGACATGAAGAAGCCGCGGATGTCGAGCTTCATGATCCAGCAGTCGCGGGTATAGCCCCTGGAGCAGTCCCAGATATGCTGTTCCACCCTTTTCACCCCGAACAATGTACCCTTGCCCTTCTGCGTGGAATAGCTGTCTGTCAGGAACTGTTTCTCCAGCAGCGGATATATCCGTCGGGCGATGAGATGATGAACGACGCGATCGCGGAAGTCAGCAGCGAAGATCTCACGCTTCACGGGTTTCTCCACCACGAAGGCTATCGACCTCCGAGGCTCATACCGCCGTTGGTTCAGTTCGCGCCACAACTGGATGCAGTTCTTTTCGTAGTCTCGTTCGAACTCCAGCTGGTTCACGGTGTTACGCTTGTTGTGACGACAGTCGAAGTACGCCTCTATCACGTCCTCCAGGCTGATGCCGTCAATAGTATCGTTAAATATCATGTTTCCTTTTCATTCAATGTCTTGTTTCTCCATCCCGTCGCTTGCCGGCCTATGGTGTCAAGCAGACTGATCATTTCCGCATAGCGTCCCGACGAGAATAATTTCTGTCGATAGCACACCCGGAGCAGCATCTGCAGCTGCCGGTAGTCGATGAGCAGGTCGGTCAGTACCTGTGCCCTGCCTTCCACCGACATGTTTGCGCGGTAGATATGTCCGAGCAGGTCGAGACAGAGGTCGGTCAACCGCTTGCCTATGGAGTAGCGGAAGAGCCTGGGCAGCTCCTTCGACAGATCTATCACCTTCTCTAGGAGGTCGTAGGCTGCCTTGAATATCGGAAGGTCCTCTGACTGTGCCATCTTTCCCTGACAGTTTTTTATTTTCCAGTTCTACTATATCATGTCCTATGACTGGCCGGCACACGAACCCCGTTCCCTAATCATTTTACTCTGCACCTCGCTTCTATAGGTATGCCCCACGATAAGCGAAACTGGCCTGACACCGTTACTATTCGTCTTGTTGTTGTTGTTCCAACCATTGGAGTTGAAGTTCCAGGCGTTGTTGTTGTTGTTCTCCGTAGTAGACCAATAGTTATCAGAGCAAGATGCCACCCGTGTTGTCTTTACTGGCGAAGCGGCTCCACAGGGATTGGCTGAAGAGGCGAGTTACACGCCAGTCGATGGCCCTTATCATTATGGAATACAGCTCTCTCCGTCAAGCCGTGACCGGACGGAATCTCGCAAGCGGTTTTATTCGGAATCACTATTCTATAGGTACAGAAGATCCCGGGGCGTGGTGTGTGCCAGCAAGTCAAAGATCACTTTTCTGTTATATCAGGCCTCGCGCTGGAGCCGCTGTTTCAGTTGGTTCAGGAACAGCATGGCATCCATCGGTGTGGCCATCGAGAGGTCGAAATGCCTGACAGCCTCCTCCAGCCAGTTGCTCGCGGGGGCAGGCTCCATGCGGACCTCAGCCGGTGACGCCGATACGACTGGTTGAACGGAGGGGGACGGCTTCGGCTCTGATACCATTGAGAGATCGGGCGTCCCGTCAAGGCCTCTGAACAACCAGGTCTTGCTGTCAACCGGCTCCATCTCACCGCCCGCATCGCGCACTCGGTCGCGCACGGAGTCAAAGCGGTCGATGGGGAATCCCAGTACGAGCACCTCGCCCATCTTGCGCTGCTTTCTGCGCACATGGTATCCCGTAACACGGGCTAGGGCAAAGGCCCCGTTGCCGTAGGCGTGGTAGAAGCGACCGATGAGCATGATATAGAACTCTCGGTTGCCGTTCTGCTCCTG
>JAFUAK010000262.1 GCA_017460765.1 Prevotella sp.
GAGCGCCCTGCCCGCAGTGAGCGCCGTGAGCGTCCCGAGCGTGGCGACCGTCGTGACCGTGGAGATCGCCGCGACCGTCGTAATGGTGACCGCCGTGAGCGTCCTGAGCGCGGTGAGCACCGTCCGCGTCCTGAGCATCAGGAGGAGGCTCCGAAGGAGAACAACGAGCCGAAGGACTTCAGCGATTCGCTGGACAATATGGACTTCTAAACAGAAAGGCCCCCGCAATTGCGAGGGCCTTTCTTTATGATTCTATCTATCTCCAGGGGAAATGGAACTTGGGCTTGGTGAAATGCCGCAGGAAAATGCAATGCCAGAAATAAGCCAGTTGGTAAATAATCTCTGAGTTCAGCAGTTTGAAGTAGGACGCATAAGTGAAGTCCCACTTCAAGTGATGCTTGATCTTGACGTCAATATCAATATGCGTCTTGTCCACCTTGTATTTCCTGTCGAGTAGGAAGTATGCAAACTTGATGGCGGCCATGCGGGGCTTTGGAGGAAGGTTGCCTTCGATGGAGGGCATGACATCCTCCAGTTTTTGGATATGGTAGACAGCACCACACGACTCGAAGCCACAATGACCGATGAGAATGGAGGGCTTTCCCCAGTAGCAGGCCTCCAGACCAGTGGACGAGCCGAAGAAGACAACCTTTTCACAGGCTTCCATCAAATCATAACTGCTGACCCTGCTCTCTGGGGGAATGACGGTGGCATTAGGCAGTTGATCATACTGATAGAGGTCGAGATGATCTTTGTGAGTGATACCTTTCAGGTTGGGGTGTATCCTTATATAATAATGTATATTGCTTGCAGTATGGCTGAGGATATAGCCGATGGCCTCACTTTGGCTGGGAAATATCCTGTTCAGGCTCCAGTCATCGCCTAACGCCACCAGTTCATCCTGTGACGAGGTGAAGATGGCGATATTGCGGCAAGTAGGGTCAAAGCCGTCGGGGAGAAGACCTTTCTTCTGGTCTTTCACATAGACTTTCACATCGACAACCAGTTCACCGTTTCGTCTGCGTTCGTAGAAAGAGGAGCCAATCCTGATTTTCTCATCTTCAGGCTCCTGAGATTTCTCCCAGGTAGTGATGGCCAGTTGGTTCCATTTCTCAATATTGTGTGGAAGCGCGTCTGGGTAACTCATCTTCGCGTAGGGCTCTCCGTGTCCTCCCACAGTTTCCACGGCTTTGAACTTGATGTCCAGTGCCTTGGCAATGTCATAGAAGAGACGGTTCTCGTAAAGCCGTCCGTTATGGACAATAATCAGGTCAGGCTTTATTTCCTCAATGATCTGATATGCCTTGTCCACCAGTTCACAGAGTTCGCTGACCAGTGGAATCGCGAATTCATGAAACTCTTCGTAGCGTGCCATATCCAGGTCACGTGTTGTCGTATAGTAGAGGGACAAGACGGATCTGCCGACCTTGACATCGCGATATGTGAAATTCTCCAGTTCGTCTGCATCGTGGAAATCAAATGCCATTTCTTTATGCTTCACATCATCTTTCTTGATAGGAAGCATGTGCACGCCAGCCCCATATACCCGCTGATACTGGCGGTACATCTTGTGGCAGAACTGACAGTCGCATGGATAGCCGTCAAGGTTCATGAAGCAGGATGAGAGCGCCCCATGACAGTAGGCCCAGTAGATGTCGTCGCCGGCCTCTTTGCCTGCAAGGATATCGTCAATGACCACACCGATGTGTGGTGCGGCAAGTGAGCAGGAACTGTAATATAGTCTTTTACTCATGTTTGTTTATTGTCCTTTGAATCTGCACAGTTTTCGGCTTCTGTTGTGCAGAATGTCGTTTTTGATGTATGGCGTAACGTCGCTGAACCTGATGACTTCATAAGGTACGCCGTTGAAGATTCCGCTTTGGATGACTCTGTTGTCATACAGTTCATCGACAAACGGGTCTGGCGTACATACCACGTCCAGATCAAGGTTTCTGACATACATGGCATACTCTTTTTCCGTATCTTTTCCGTCCTCGTCCACATAATGGCTCCTGAACACCTTGGAGAAGCGATAGGTTGCCCCCAATTGTTGTTCTATATAATGGATATAGGTGAAACTGTTCCGGATGGAGGCCGTCCCGACAAATACGTTTTTGGCGTTGACATTTTCCAGATAGGCAAAAGGAGAGTCGGCACCGAAAGACTCCACATTTTTCATCTCATGCAGGTATGCCGCATCCTTCCCCCATACGGCAAAAGAATAGATGGGATGTCTGGTGCGCAGAAAATCCTTTCTCCGCAAAGCGGCGTTGCCAAGGGCCCCGGTCTTGCTGGGTGTCTTCCTGTAGTCAAAGGTCTTACCCTGACAGAAACCCCAGTTGTAGGTAGGTATCAGGAGTGTACCCTCTTCTCCGATAGCCTCTTGGAATTTGTCCAGCAGGATGTTCGGATCGAAGTGCTCACCATGAGTCTGACACTGCAGGAACAGATCTGTGATGTCGGACGTAAGTAGTATAGTATCGCCCTTTCTGATTCCCATGGTTTCCGGGAGTTTCTGATAACTGATATATTCGGCCATGTTCTTCTGTCGTTAATAAGTGGATCGTCCGCCGTCGATGACGATGTTCTGTCCGGTGATCCATTTGGCGGCATCTGACAAGAGGAAACAGGCCAGATTGGTGATGTCTTCACAATGCCCGACACCCAAGGGATAGGTTTGTAGGTGAGTTGCTCCCGACTCTGTCTCAAGGAAGCCTTGTGTCATAGGTGTCTCTACCGTACCAGGAGAAATACTGTTTACGCGGACTTTTGGGGCCAGTTCCTTTGCCAGCGTGATAGCCAGGGAGTTCAGGGCTCCCTTTGAGGCGGCGTAGATGGCGTTGCCTTTTTCGCCTCGTATCGAAGCCAGGGACGATATCAGGAGAATATTCTTCAGTGTGCCTTTGTTTTCCTTTTTCAGCAACGTCCGGATTATCTCCAAAACGGAGAGGATGTTCACGTTGAATAACGTGTCGATGGCATCTGTATCTGCCTGGCGCATAGGCATCACTTTACTGGTTCCTGCACAATGTACCAGCGCATCAATCTGCAGGTCTTCTGCCTGGATGAGGCGCGACAATTTCTCCGCCAACTGTTTCCTGTCGGTATCAAGGTCGCAGACGAGTTTCTGGATTTGCCGTTTCCCTCCAATACGGGCCATGACAGCATCCAGTTTCTCCTCATTCCGCCCTACGAGGATGAGATTCCTGTCTCCTGACAGCCTTTCGGCTATGTCAAGACCGATACCAGAGGTGGCTCCTGTGATGATAGTATACGTACCCATTATCCTAAGATCAGTGTGCAGAGGTCACCAATGGTCGAACACGCCCTGATATCTGCTGCCTTGAAAGTCTTCTTATAGTTTTCGGAAACCATGGATATAATACCGAGGATAGCCAGAGAGTCCCAGTAGTCGAACTCTTCCAATACATCGTTATCCTCGACAGTCTCTTCCTCCAGGATCTCTGCCAGTTTGCTCTTTAA
>JAFUAK010000263.1 GCA_017460765.1 Prevotella sp.
GACTTTCCACTCTGCATGTACTCGATGCAGATACTGCGCTTCAATGCGCGACTGAATTTCTGTTTTCCCATAATTCTTAAATGAAATTAATTGTTTAACATTTAAGCCTCTCTGGGAGTCAACCTATTTCAGTACAAGACAATGAAATGTTAATAGAATGTGTGCATCTGCAAGAAAAACAAAATAATCTTGTAGACTATTTGGGGAAACCGATTTTTTTCTTTATCTTTGCACTCATAAACCTATAACGAGATGAAACGAACCATTACAACGATCCTGTTCATTGCTTTTGTGGCACTGACAACCCATGCCCAGCAGCACCAACTCTGGTACGACAAGCCCGCCAGCCAATGGCTTGAGGCCCTGCCCATCGGCAACTCCCAGATGGGGGCAATGGTCTATGGCGGAACCGACACCGAGGAGATCCAACTCAATGAGGAGACCTTCTGGAGCGGATCCCCCCACGACAACAACAGTCCTGAGGCCAAAGCCCATCTGCAGCAGGTGCGCGACTCCATCTTCGCAGGTAAGGAGGAGGCTGCTCACGCCCTCATCGACAAGTATTTCATCAAGGGTCCCCACGGCATGCGCTTCCTGCCGATGGGCAGCCTCAAACTGAAATTCCGCGCTCCGGGTGAGGTAAGCAACTACCGCCGCAGCCTGGACCTCTCCACGGCGATGACCACGACCAGATACCGCATCGGCGACGTCACCTACGAGCGCACCTGTCTTGCCTCCCAGGCCGACAACATCATCATCATGCACATGAAGGCCAGCCAGACTGGCGCGTTGACGTTCAACATTGCCTTCGAGAGTCCCTTGGCCTCAACGAGCCATGTGGAGGGGCACCAACTCGCTGCCACCATCCAGAATGTGGAGCAGGAAGGCGTGCCCGCAGGTCTCCAGGCCGAGTGCCGCATCAGCGTGACAACCGATGGAGAGGTTGCCGATCTGGAGGAGAGCATGAAAGTTAGCAACGCCACGACGGCGACTCTCTACATCGCTGCCGCCACCAACTACGTGAACTACCACGACGTCAGCGGCAACCCCACACGGAAGAACATCCAGACACTGTCGGCCATCAGTGGCAGAAGTTGGCGCAGGCTGGCAGAAGACCATCTCAAGAAATATCAGGAGCAGTACTACCGCGTGAGCCTGACGCTGGGCAAACCCTCGATACTGCCCACCGACCAGCGGCTGAAGGCATTCGACGGCAGCGACCTCGACCTGGTATCGCTGATGATGCAGTATGGCCGCTACCTGCTCATCTCCTCGTCGCAGCCCGGCGGCCAGCCCGCCAACCTGCAGGGCGTGTGGAACGACAAACTGAAGGCTCCCTGGGACTCGAAGTACACCATCAACATCAATACCGAGATGAACTACTGGCCTGCCCTCGTGGGCAATCTCGCCGAGACGCAGATGCCGCTCTTCGACATGATCCGCGACCTCAGTGAGACGGGCAGCAAGACCGCCAGGGAGATGTACGACTGCGAAGGCTGGGTGGCCCACCACAACACCGACCTGTGGCGCATCGCCGGACCCGTGGACGGTACCACATGGGGCATGTTCCCCACAGGCGGCGCCTGGCTCACGACGCACCTCTGGCAGCACTACCTCTTCACGGGCGACAAGGAATTCCTGAGGAAGTACTATCCCGTGATGGAGGGAGCCGCCCGATTCCTGAACGCCTATTTGAGCGAGTACCCGAAAGGCGGCGAGGTGAAACAGGCGGCCGGTTGGCTGGTCACCGCACCGACCGTCTCGCCCGAGCATGGTCCTGTGGGCAAGCGCAC
>JAFUAK010000264.1 GCA_017460765.1 Prevotella sp.
ATACATCAAAAGAAATACGCTTTTTATGCAAAATCAGGTCGTAATCCTTTGCGGGTTACGAAAATCGTCGTACCTTTGCATCGTCAAAAGGTAATACAGAGGTATTAGTTAAGGTAAAGATTGAATTAAGGTTTTAGTTAGAGTTAATAGATAAGTTAGTTAGGTTTTTAGGTTTTATTATTAGTTATTGATTGGCAATAGGTTTTTCTAAGGTGTTAGAAAAGAATTGCAAGTAGGGATAACAGACGCAGTGGTGACACTCCGTTTTCTCAGAAAAAGGTTTTTAGTTATTCATAGATTGTTGGCGCCGCCCTTGAGTCGTTGATGACCCTTGAGCGGCTTTTTCTTTGTCTTCGGTTTCTCTGCCTGTGGCAGATCCTTGGTGACAGTAGCCTTCAGGATACGGATATCCTCCAGCGGACGGTCGTTCTTGTCTGTCTGCACACCCTGTATCTTCTCCACGACATCCATTCCCTCGACGACCTCTCCGAATACGGTGTATTGTCCGTCCAGATGGGGCGTACCGCCAATGGTCTTATACACCTCGATCATCTCTGGTGTGAGTTTCACGCGGCCTTGCGTGGCAGAGTCGAGTCGTTCCTGTACCTTGGCAATCAGACGGTCGTCAGTGTAGATCTTTCCCCAGACGATATAGAACTGGCAGGCCGACGAGCGCATCTCCGGATTCACCTTCTCACTTTCGCGAGCCATAGCCACCACTCCACGGCGATGGAAGATCTGGGGCAGACGGAACTCAGCCTCTGTGGTGTAGTCGAAATCGCCCGTACCCAGCAGTTGTCCAGGTTTGGCATGCTTGCTGTTCGTGTCGCCACTCTGGATCATGAAGTCCTTGATGACGCGATGGATGAGCAGGGAGTCGTAGATGCCCATCTTCGTGATCTTCAGGAAGTTGTCACGCGTCTGCGGTGTCTCGTCATAGAGGGCGATACGGATATTGCCAGCCGTTGTCTCCAACAGCACCTCAGTACTCTTGGTCTGCGACCAAGAAGTGAAAAGTGAGAAGTGAAAAGTGAAAAATACAAATAATAATCTGCGCATATCGGTAATCATAACTCTTAACTCTTAATTCTTGACTCTTAATTCTAAACTTCTCGCTCCATCCTCCCTTGAAGAGCCTCGTCAGGAAGATGCTGCCTCGGAAGGTGAGTTCGATGGCCATAGCCGTCCAGACACCCTTGAGGCCGAACCTCGGGGCGAGGGTGGCAGCAAGCGTCAGACGGACGAACCACATCGAGCAGAGGCTCATCACCGCCGGGATCATCGTATCACCGGCACCAATGAAAACACCGTTGCAGACGATGGCGGCAGCAAACATCGGCTCTGCCCAGGCCTCGATACGGAGAACCTGCGTACCCAGGGCAATCACCTCCTCCACAGGCGACATCAGCGACATCAACTGTGGGGCCAGCACCCACATCAGGACACCCATCACCGTCATCACGCCGATGCCCAGTCCGACGGACATACGGGCGAAGGAGCGCGTCAGTATCTTCTGACCGGCGCCGATGCCCTGTCCCACGAGGGTGGTGGCAGCCTCGGCGATGCCGTAGCCTGGCATGTAGCACAGGCTCTCCACCGTGATGGCCAGCGAGTGGGCGGCGATGGCGATGGTACCCAGCGGCGCCACGATGAGCGTGCTCACGATCTGGGCCGATCCCATCAGCATGTGTTGCAGTCCCATCGGCGCACCGATCTTGATGGCCGTCCTGATGGTGTCCTCCTTGGGCTTGTACGAGCCAGGGCGCCCCACGAGCGAGAGCATCTTCGACTTCACCAGTAGGAAGTAGAGCATCAGGACGGCTGTGATCAGTTCGGCCACACCCGTTCCCATAGCGGCTCCCATCACCCCCAGATCGAGT
Organism: Prevotella sp.; assembly: GCA_017460765.1. Lineage (GTDB taxonomy): Bacteria > Bacteroidota > Bacteroidia > Bacteroidales > Bacteroidaceae > Prevotella. Next base: position 1,881 of record JAFUAK010000264.1, read on the forward strand.
ATATATATAAATAGGTAGTTGAAGCACACGTCCATCACGCACATGCCGATATTCAGGATCGAGGGGATCTTCATGTTGCCAGAGCACTTCAGCATCGAGCCTGCCAGTCCCTCCATCTGGAAGAAGATGCCGCAGAGGCCGATGATGGCGAAGTAGAGCGAGGCATCGCGGGCGATCTCGTCAGAACCGCCCAGCCAGTAGGGCAGGGAGGGGGCGATGGCGATGGATATGATGGAGATCATCAGTGCCCAGAGGAAGCAGCAGACGAGCGACTGGCGCAGTACGCGACGGGCCGCCTCGAAGTCGTTGGCACCGATGAAGTGGGCCACCTGCACGGAGAATCCCAGTGAGGCAGCATGGGCCAGTCCGCCCATCAGCCAGCCCGTGGTCTCCACCAGTCCGATGGAGGCAGAGGCCTTGGCACCCAGATGGCCCACCATCGAGGCATCGATGAAGAACATCACGGTGGCGGAGATCTGGGCCAGTATCGAGGGAATACTCAGACTGACGATGAGCCAGAGTTTCTCCCTCTGGGTCATCGTCTTGCCCTCACGGATGTAGGACAACAGCAGTTCTGAGTTCTTCACCTTTTTCATTTTCCTACTTGTATGTCTTCACGCGTTCGTCCTGGATGATGCCCTGCCAGTTCAGGCCGAAGGCGAAGTCATAGACGTGTCCGTCGGCATCTGCATAGCAGGACATGTCACGAGGCACGTCCTCCTGCTGTTCCTCCACCGTCTTCATGTCGGAGGGCATCTGCATGGGCAGCAGGCCCGAGGGCTCTGCCTGGCCGCTGATCACGTCGAGCAGAGCCTGGTGCTGCACGTTGAACGAGATGAGGATGGCATCGGCAGAAGGTTCGATCTCTGACAGCACCACAGGACGGCCTGTCTCCAGGATCACGATGACGGGCTTGTCACCCAACGCCTTCTTCGTCTCCTGCACCATCACCATATCGTCGCGATTGTAGGCCTTTACCGTCTTGCCCCTGAAACTGCGGTTCGTGAACTTCTCCATCGGGTCACCACCGGCGATACTCACGCTGCGGGCATCCTTGGCGGTATAGTCCTCGTACTGCAGACTATAAGGCATATAGCCGTTGCCGCCTCGCTTCACGTCCTCCGTGCTGTAGCCGAAGCCCGTGCTGGGCTCTTCAATCAGACAGATGGCGAAGTCGGCCTGCTCAGGCTTCTCGACCACCTCGAAATACTTGCCGACGAGACTAAGGTCGATGGGCTCCACCGTCTTCTCCTCAGAGATGCCGCCCCAGATGCCTGGGATGGCCGGGAAGTGGCGCTTGGGCAAATAGACCTTTTTCCTGTCCTTGACGGGCAGCGTCTTGTTACCGTGATTCTTCAGCATCACGACCGACTTCAACTGAGCCTCGTAGCCAGCCTGCATGAACTCCGGATTACCCACGATCCGCTCCGACTCCGCAGGATCGAGATAGGGATTCTCGAAGAGTCCCACGCGGAATACGTTGAGCAACAGCCTACGGGCCGACTGCTCGAAACGCTGGCGGACTCTCTCTTCGCCTTCCGCTTCGGCCCACATCTTATAGGCCTCCAGCACAGGGCCAATCTCGTTGTTTCCACCAAACTGGTCGACGCCAGCCTGTAGAATCTTATAGTGGCGCTCAGCCTCCGTCAGTGCCTCTACACCCCAGGGCTTGCCGCCCCTCGGACTGTCGAGCACCTTCATGTCCTTCGTGATGCCCCAGTCCGTGCAGACCACGCCTTCGAATTTTGATTCGTCGCGCAACTGCTTCTGGATGAGCCACTTGCTGTAACTTCCGCCCACGTTCTCGCCTGAGGGATCCTGATTCCAGAGGATGCTGTAGATGGGCATCACGGCTGAGGCCATCTCCGTGCCGCCTTCAAGATGGAAGGCTCCCTCTACGAACGAACGCTTGTGCATAGCCAGGTTGTTGCCTGGATAGACGGCATATTTGCCGGAGGCGAAGTGAGAATCGCGCCCGCCTTCCTGACCGCCGTAGCCATACCAGTGCTTCACCATCGCATTCACGCTCTTCGAGCCCCAGCCCTTAGCCTCAGGCGTGGTCTGGAAACCGTCGCAGTAGGCGCGGGCCAAGTCTGTAGCCAACTGAGGATCCTCTCCGAAGGTGCCGTTGAAACGGTCCCAGCGGGGATCGGTGGCGATATCCACCTGGGGCGACAGGGCCGTAGCGATGCCCAGAGCGCGATACTCTTCAGAGGCTATCTCACCAAAGCGGTGCATCAACTGCGGGTCGAACGTGGCAGCCAGTCCGAGGGAAGTGGGCCAGAGGGAGATCTGTCCGCCTGCCCCTGCATTGTATTCTGCCGATGCCTTCGCCTCATGGCGCGGATCGGAACTCGTATTGGCGGGGATACCGTGGTCGAGTCCTTCCACGAAGGCCTGCATATTGTTGTTCCACTGGGCTGCCACCTTCGGACTCTCCACACTCGTGATCAGCACGGCCCGCAGGTGGTCGTCGCTGAGGAACTTCTTCTGCTCGTCTGTCAGACTGTCGGCTGGCACGGCCTGATGACTGCTGTAGAGCATCAGGCCTGCGATTTCCTCGTTGGAGAGTTGTGCGGCCAAATCCGCAGCGCGCTCTTGTGCCGAGAGTCGCCAGTCCTCGTAGGCATCCAGCGAGTCGTTGCGGTTCAGGTCCTTGAAGGCATAGCCGTCGACGGTGAGCAACTTCACGCCAGACTCTGGCGAATAGCCCAGCGAGGGACCGCCCTTCTGCGTGACTAACATAAATGAATCCACCTGCTGCTCAGACCATTTCTGGCTGTCGCAACCTGTCAGCCCCAGCAGCACGCCGCCTAAGGCCAATACCGTCAATACCTTCGTCTTCATCGTGAAATTAATTACCTTTGCAAAGATACGAAAAGTTTGCGAAATGAAAAAGAAAAAGGGAAAAAACTTAATTAACGTGCATTTTCTGCACACTCTTATTTGGCGGATTGGAAAACTTATTGTATCTTTGCCATCGAAATTGCGACATTGAAGGATGTACCAGACGACATCTTGGTGGAATTGGTCATGCTGCATCTTGACCTAGATGATATTTGAAAATGGAGGTGATGCTACGTCGTGCGAAGTTCAGGGATTATTATGACTTGTATTCCATCCTCAAAAGCGGCATTACCATTCAGGAGTTGATACCTCTTGCGTTGGAACACTCGGGACATAAACTGAAGCAGAAGAATCTGCTTGCTATGATTACACTTTTCCAAGGTTAAGCCTGCCGCATACATGAGATTTTCTTGAACTTACTCACTGTACAGTTTATCCTTCTCGTAGGTGATGCCTTCGTAGAGAGGCTGGGAGCCTTCGTAACTCTCTGGGATGAAGTGGAGGCGGACACCACGGATGTGCTTCTTGGCACGGAAGGTCTTGGGATCGTCGACTTTGTCGCTCTCGATTTCGAGTTTCATCAGCCCGAAGTCCTTCAGGCGCACTTTGTCGCCCATCTGCAGATGACGGCGGACAGTCTCTGCCACTGTCATCATCATGCCTTCGAGCACACCTCCGCTGATGGACATGTGTCTGGCTGCCTCTTCGAAAAGCTGGCGGCTCTCAATCGTCTGGTTGTGAACGGCTACAGCCTTGTATTTGCCATAGGTCTGGAGCGTTGGCTTGGTCTCTTTCTTGATTCTGTATTTCATAAGTCTTGTATGGATTGATTCGTTTACTGTGCAAAGGTACGAATAAGC
>JAFUAK010000265.1 GCA_017460765.1 Prevotella sp.
AACTCGTCGGAGAGCAGCATCAGGATGGTGGTCACACCCAGCGAGTCGAGTTCACTGAACAGGAAATTGGAGTCGAAGTCCACCAGCGGCAGTGCGTCTTCCAGCAGTTGTCTGATTCTTTCTTTCATGCCTATGTATAAAGTCCTCCGTTGATGTTAATCACTTCGCCCGTGATATAAGCAGCCTCGTCGGATGCGAGGAAGGCTGCGAGCGCAGCCACCTCCTCAGGTTTGCCGAAACGACCTGCAGGAATATTCTTCTTCAGTTCGTCCACGGGCAGGTCCTTCGTCATGTCGGTCTCTATGAAGCCGGGGGCGATGGCGTTCACCGTGATATTCCTCGGACCCACCTCCTGGGCCAGCGACTTCGTGGCCCCGATGATGGCAGCCTTCGCGGCACTGTAGTTGGCCTGTCCGGGTAGTCCCTTCACGCCTGAGAGCGATGCCATGTTGATGATCCTGCCGCCACGCTTGCGGGGCATCATGTGCTTCAGCAGATGACGGGTGATATAGAAATAGCCGTTGAGCGTCGTGTCGAGCACGCGATGCCAATCCTCGTCGCTCATCATGAACATCACGTTGTCGCGACGGATGCCCGCATTATTCACCAGGCAGCCAAACCAGTCGTCGGGATGCTGTTCCTCCCACTGCCCCAGGGCCGTTTCGATAGCCTTGGGGTCGCCGGTATCGAAGGGCAGCAACTCTGCCGTGCCGCCAGCAGCCGTTATCTCGTCGGCCACCTGCTGGGCAGCCTCTTTATTACTCAGGAAATTAATCACTACCGGCCAGCCCGCAGCGGCCAGACGCAGTGCCACGGCCTTTCCGATACCACGGGAAGCACCTGTTACTAAAGCGTATTTCATGCTGTTTTTATTTGAATCGATTCTAATTTGTTTGCAAAAGTACATATTTTCTTGCAATAATTCAACAAAAATAACGATAATCTTGCAGTTTATCCAGATTTTATTCCTATCTTTGCAGGAAAATTATAACTAACCCAATACCAAATTATGGAACAGCAGAAACGTTACGGACACTTCGACGACCAGCATCGCGAATATGTCATCACAGACCCAAAGACCCCGTGGCCCTGGATCAACTATCTGGGCAACGAGGATTTCTTCTCACTCATTTCTAACACCGCAGGCGGCTACTCCTTCTACAAGGATGCCAAGTTCCGCCGCATCACGCGCTACCGCTACAACAACGTGCCGATGGACAACGGCGGCCGATACTTCTATATTCAGGAGATAGGAGACGGGAGTCAGGAGCCAGTAGTATGGAACCCAGGCTGGAAACCCTGCAAGACACCACTTGATTTCTACGAGTGCCGTCACGGCATGAGTTACACGCGCATCACGGGTCGTAAGAACGGCGTGGAGGCCAGCGTGCTCTTCTTCGTGCCCCTGAAGAAGTGGGCCGAGGTGCAGAAACTCACGCTGAAGAATGAGTCGAAGGAGGTGAAGCAGTTGAAACTCTTCTCCTTCGAGGAGTGGTGCCTCTGGAACGCCGCCACTGATATGGAGAATTTCCAGCGTAATTTCTCGACCGGCGAGGTAGAAATCGAGGGCTCCACCATCTACCACAAGACGGAGTACCGCGAGCGTCGCAACCACTACGCCTTCTATCACGTAAATGCGCCCATCCAGGGCTTCGATACCGACCGCGAGACCTTCGTGGGCCTCTACAACGAGTTCGCCAATCCTGACGCCGTGATGGAGGGCAAGCCCCGCAACAGCCACGCCCATGGTTGGAGCCCTATCGCCTCCCACTACATCGAGGTGACGCTGCAGCCGGGTGAGCAGAAGGACTTCGTGTTCCTCCTCGGCTACATCGAGAACGAGCAGGACAAGAAGTTTGAGAGCCTCCAGGTCATCAACAAGGAGAAGGCTCACGCCCTCATCGCCGAACTCGACACAACGGAGAAGGTGGACAAGGCCTTCGACGAACTCTGCGCCTACTGGGATGCTCTCCTTAATATATATAAGGTTAAGACGGGTAACGACAAACTCGACCGCATGGTAAACATCTGGAACCAGTACCAGTGCATGGTCACGTTCAACTTCTCGCGAAGCGCTTCCTTCTTCGAGAGCGGCGTAGGCCGCGGCATGGGCTTCCGCGACTCCAACCAGGACCTCGTGGGCTTCGTACACCAGATTCCCCCGCGTGCCCGTCAGCGCATCATCGACATTGCCTCGACACAGTTCCCCGACGGCGGCTGCTACCACCAGTACCAGCCCCTGACCAAGCGCGGCAACAACGATATCGGCGGCGGCTTCAACGATGACCCCTGCTGGCTCATCTTCGGCACCGTGGCCTATATCAAAGAGACGGGCGACTTCAGCATCCTCGACGAGATGGTGCCCTTCGACAACCAGCCCGGCACGGAAGTGACACTCTTCGAGCACCTGAAGATCTCGATGAACCACGTGATCAACAACCTCGGCCCGCACCTGCTGCCGCTCATCGGACGTGCAGACTGGAACGACTGCCTGAACCTGAACTGCTTCTCGTGGGATCCCAACGAGAGTTTCCAGACCACGGAGAACGTCAGCGAGGGCACGAAGGCCGAGAGTCTGATGATCGCAGGCCTCTTCGTCGTCACGGGCAAGGACTATGTGGCCCTTTGCAAGAAGATCGGCAAGGCCGACGAGGCCGAGCGTATGCAGCAGGCCGTCG
>JAFUAK010000266.1 GCA_017460765.1 Prevotella sp.
GGCCTCGTCAGCGGTTTTCAACAGTCACAGGACGAATAATTTTATAGTATATGAAACAGGCATATAGTGAACGCTTCTACCTGAACAGGGCTGGCGAGGATGCACCGCAGACCGTGCGGCTGACGCTTCGAATGAACGCCCCTGTCGATGGACAGATGCTCTCGGAAGCGGTTGCCGACACGCAGAGGCGATACCCGTATCTGTGCGTCAGGCTCTGCACCTACAAGGACGAGCATGGATGCGAGCACGCGGCCTTCGAGGATAACCCGCTGCCGTGGGTGGTCAATGACAGACGGGAACCCTTGCTGCTGATGGGCAGAGAGGCCAACCGCCACCTGCTGTCCTTTGCCTGGTGGGACGACTGCATCGCTTTCGACTTCTTCCATGCCATTATGGATGGCGAAGCGGCCTATCGTGTGCTCCGCACGCTACTCTACGAGTATTGCCGCAGACGATATGACAACCGTTTGAGCGCCGATGGGGTATGGGCGGCAGACTCACCCGTCAGCGAGGAGGAATGGACAGACCCCGCCACGATGCCACGTCCTGAACTGCCGCTCGACCTCAGGTCGCTTGCTACCAAAGGGACGCAAGAAAGCCAGCAGACAGCACCCAACTCTCAACAGTCGGCGGCAGAAATACCGAAAGTCGTCAATATCGCCGCTGATCCCATCGCTCCCGTCACCGACAGGCATGAGGTAGTGCATATCGTCACCGACGAAGCGCAGACGATGGAGACGGTCCGTGCCTGTCACGGCACACCCGCCGTGTGGCTCTCGCTGTTGCTGAACAAGGCCATCGCCCGTCTGCATCCCGATAGCGTCGATGCCGTACCGACCGTGGTGCTGGCCGTCAATCTGCGAAAGGCCCTCGGTACGCCCTTGTCGCACCATGCCTTGGTAGGCGGCATCATGCTTCCGTTGAATCGGGCGATGCAAGACTCTGACATCGGAGCGCAGATAGCCGAGATGCGCAGGATGGTGACCCTGCAGACCGCTCCTGACAAACTGCAAGCATACTTCTGGCAGACTTTCGAGCGCATGAATCTCCTGGAACAACTGCCAACTCTGGAGGCCCGCCATCAAGCCATGTCGCAGGTGAAGACAATCTCCCGTCAATACGGCTCGACAACGTTGAGTTATGTAGGCAAGGCCAACATGGGAGCTGCAGAGCAATATGTGCGTGAACTTCGTACTGAGAGCTGCACCCCCTATCTCATATCACTTCAAGTCGCTGCCATCGGCGGAAAGTTCTGCTTGACTTTCATGCAACAGTTCGCCACCGATGTCTATCTCAATGCCTTCCTCGAGGAATTGCAGCGGCAGGGTATCACCTACGAGATTTCCGAACGGCATCCCATGGAGATAGCCCCGATTGCCGACTATCGAAAGAACAGCAATTAGCAATCAGTCATATCATAAACAACAATTATGAAAAAGATTTTGAACTGGGTGCTCGCCGCCACCCTGACAATCTGCGGCGCAAGTGTATTCACATCGTGTACCTCCGACTCGGAGGATAACCCCGCCCAGGAGCAGGCGAAGAAGAACCGCAAAGAGTTCGTGGAGCACACCCGCGCCACGATGAAGAACCTGGCAGAGAACCTGAACTTCACGTCGTGGAATGCGGCCAACAACCTGAACCTGAATTTCAACCAGGACGTGCTCAACAACCCTGAGTTTGAGAAGGCCGTGCTCAACACCTTCATGCAGAAGGTGAAACAGAGCATCAAGCCCGTGGAGGAGGGCAGCGAACTGGCTACGATGGGCTACAAGATGTACGCCACGGTGGACTTCACCGATTTCAACTATCGCTTCACGTTGAATGCTGAAGGAACTGGCTTCGACGTGGAGGAGGCCGAAGACTTTGAGATTATCGGCATGGGACTCAACCCCGTCACTCAACAGTATATACCCCATGGCCTTAGACTGACCTTAAAGGCAGGTGGCGACACGAGCATCAAATTCCTACGCGCCTCTACTCAGCAGGAGGGCCTCGCCATCGTCTTCCTCATCCCCTCTGAATTTCGGTTTGCCATCGCCAACAAGCCTACTGGTTCGTGGGGAGACATCTTCACGGGATCCTTCAAGAATCAAGTTACGCCTCCCGCAGGCTCAGATTATGCCCAGTTAGGCCGCAGCAACTTTAGCGTCAGCGGAACGGTCAATAGCCATTTTAATAAGATGATGACGCCAACAGACGATGAATCTTCGCTCAGCTTCTCCATCGCCAACGACCGTGTGAACCACACGGGCGAGTATGCTTTCAGTTGGAGCCAGAATGGCCGCAACATGATTGACCTGACCATGAAGCAGAGCAGGGATGCAGAGGGTGGACTGGCCAACCTCGACCTGTCGCAGTTCACTTCGATGTCGTCCATCCTCGACGTCTTGACTGCCTGGATGGCTACACGCACTCTCGACGAGGCCAAGCTCACGCTGCTCGACGACCTGACCACCTCACTCAGCATCAGCGATATGACGAAGGCACTGGAACTGGTACGCGCCTCCGCTTCAGCCCGCCGCAACTATGCTGACCAACGGACCATCGATCAGTACACGCAGCAGCTGAACGCACTCATCAAGGCCGAAATGACCTGCAAGGGCGTGAACCAGACCATCCCCATGAAGCTCGTCACCAGCAAGTTCGGCGTTGACTACTGGACGATGCCCGCCTTCAATTTCGCCGACGAGAACGGCTATGTCTCGCTTGTTGATCTGCTCGACCCCGAGTCCATCACCTACGGCATCAACATCATCGACCATGCCGCCGAGCCGATGCAACAGAGCATCATCGTAGTGCGCCAGTTGCTGCAGTACGTGCAGGGCCTCGTCAACGGTTTCCAGCAGACGCAAACTGCCGAATAGTCGATAGAAAAGAACAGATGACGATAAAAACAACAAGATAATGAAAAAGATAATCAATTGGGTGCTCGCCGCCACCCTCGTTTGCGGTGCAAGTGTGTTGACAGCCTGTAAGGAAGCACACGCACAGGAAGACAATCCCGTGCAGCAGGTGACGAGCGAGGAACTGATTCGTACCTCGCAGAGTTGGGACGGCGTGGAA
>JAFUAK010000267.1 GCA_017460765.1 Prevotella sp.
AATGCCCGCTACATGGCCGTCAGTTTCAAGAAGATGTTCGGCGTGACCCCCAGCGGCTATCAGCGGGGTGAACAGCCTGCCCAACAAGATTCATCAGATAAAGAATAGAATTTGACAACATGGTAAAACAAACAGTACTTAACACGTTTTTTGTGATGCTGGCCTGTCTCTCGGCAGGAGCCCAGGGCAACGTCACCGTCACATTGAAAGACAGTCGGGAGGCAACGCTCGACAATGGTATCATCAACCTGCACATCGGGTCGAACGGACGGGCCGACAAACTGACCTTCCACGACATGAACGTGCTGGGTTCGGCAGGCATCTATTTCGACTACACCTGCAAAGGACCTGGCAACAAGGCCCTGAGTCCCGGCAAGGCAGAGATCGTGCGCCAGACCGACGACTATGTGGAGGTGCTCTACTCGAACACCTCCGACGACCTGCGCTGGCAGCAGGGCTACATCATGCGCAAAGGCGTGAGCGGTGTCTATGTCTATGCCATTGCCAATGGCACCAGTGCGTCGGGCAGTCTTCAGTTGCAGGAGGCCCGTGTCTGCACCCGCATGAACGCGTCGATGCTCAATGGCTATGTCGACGACTCGATGCAGGGGAAAATCCCCTCTAACAGCGAGATGCAGGCTGTAGAAGAAGGCTCGTCGGGCAACTCCGCCTACGTTCAGGATGCCACTTACAAGATGAGCGACGGCACCATCTATACGAAGTACAACTGGGCCAACTACGTGGTACGCGACAGTGTACACGGTCTGATGCATACGGACAACAGCATCGGCCTTTGGAACATCGCCTGCTCGCATGAGTGGATGCCCGGTGGTCCGATGAAGCAGGAACTGACGGTTCACGCCACGGGCAAGTCGCCCATCACCATCCAGATGCTGCAGGGCGAGCACCTGGGCTCATCGTCGCAATACTACCAGGACGGCGAACGGAAGATCTACGGTCCCTTCTTCATCTACCTGAACTATTCGGCAGAGAAAAATGCCGAAGCCCTGATCGCCGATGCCAAGCGTGAGGCCCATGAACAACAGGCGCAGTGGCCTTTTGCGTGGTTCGAGCACGAACTCTATCCGCAGGACCGCGCTACAGTAGTTGGACGCGTCAACGTGACCACAGGTCAGGCCTGCGACTCCATCCAGGTGGTGCTGGCCGAGCCGGATACTGAACTGATGTCGCAGGGCAAGGGCTATATGTTCTGGGCATTGACTGACAGTCAGGGCCGCTTTAAGATTGATCATGTGCGTAAGGGGAGTTATGCCCTGCGGGCCTATGCCACCAAGGGCGATGTCACCGACGAACTGCAAGTGAAGGATATCACCATCGATGCTGACGAGCAAGACCTGGGCACCATCAGTTGGACACCTGCCTGCTATGAGCACAAACTGTTGCAGATAGGCCAGAACAACCGTCTCAGCGATGGCTACAACCTAAGCGACCATGCCCGCTGCTACGGTCTGTGGAGCGAGGTGCCCGCTGACCTCACCTTTACAATGGGAGAGAGCAGCGAACAGCAGAACTGGTACTATGCGCAGTGCAAGAATGGTACATGGACAGTGAATTTCGACTGTCCCCAGACCTATGAGGGGAAGGCGTGGCTCACGATCTCTGCAGCCGGTGTCACCAATTCGCCCAAGTTGGCCATCGCCGTCAACGGCAAAAGCATTGGTAACTGGGCGCCCTCGTCCAACGATGGCGGTATCTATCGCAGTGCCATCCAGAGTGGTCGCCATCACCTGTTCACCAAGTCGTTTGATGCCTCCAATCTCAAGCAGGGACAGAACACGCTGACGCTCACCATGAGCGGTATCGGCAAGAACGGTGGAATCATGTACGACTGCCTGAAACTGGAGGCAGGCAATGCCGTCACATCGGCGATTGAAGACGCTCCCTTGAGAGAGGACGCTCCTTCAAGTCTGCATATCTACACCGTGGATGGCCGGCTGGTGGGAACCTACGTCAACCGTTCCTTGTCCGACATCACGCTACCGCACGGCCTCTATGTCTATCGGCAGACAGTAGCAGGTGAAGTCAGAACGGGAAAATTTGTAAGGTGATATCACCCTTCAGACCAGAGGGAAGGGGCTTGTCTGTCGGCTTGGCCAACGGGTGGGTCTGCCAGGTGATGCGCTTTGCCTCGGGGAGTTGGGCATCGCCCACAAGACGGTTCCACAGGCTGTTGGCTATCCGGAGTTCCAGTTGGTTCTTGCCCTTTTTCACCAGACGGGTGATGTCAATGGAGTAGGGGGCGCACCAGACGATGCCTGACGACTGTCCGTTGACGATGACCTCGGCCGCCGTGTTGAGCAACGGCAGGTTCAGACGGTAGGTGGCCTGTGGGTCGGTCTTGCCGATTTTGAATGTGGTCTGAGCCACGGCTGTCCCAGAGAAATATTTGATGCGCGGATCGTCGCTCTTCGTCCAGTCGCCCAGTTTGTCGTAGGTTACGGGCTTCGTGGGGCCACCCATGGAGGGGGCAAACAGTACCTGCCATGGCTGGTTGAGGACTCGGGTTGTTGTGGGCTGTAGAACTGGGGGCGTTGCCAGGGCTGCCGGGACTTGTTGGCTTAATATGATAAAGTACGATTCGCGCGCATCGAATGTCAGGTCGATGGCAGTGCGACCATCCTCCTGCCTTACGGTGAGAGGCTTACGCTCGCCAGTAACGGGATTCCAAAGTTCGGCTGATGTGGCAGCCGTATTGAAACGGAAGCAATCACTGACAGCCTTATCACTGTGATTGTTGAGGAAGTAGATGTCTTCGTTGTCCGTATGGCGATGACAGAAGTAGAGGTTGGGCATGGCTGGTGCCTCCACGTCGGGCTGTAGTCCTGCGGCACGGATGGCGTCGGCCAGCGTCCTCTTATCGGTCTGGGGATCATATACGGGGATGCCTCGCTGCCGGAAAGTCTCTATCTGTTGATGCGCCTCATCCGTCAGCGTACCGTCAACCGGAAGGATCATCATGCGGTAACTCACGCCGTCTGGCAGCATGATGCGCCCGTCCTTCACCGTCATGCGGTTCAGAAGGGCATCAGTGGTGAAGGCATCGAAATCATAGCCTTGGGGGAACTCGGGCAGTTTGTGAGAGAGGATGCGGGCGGGGATATTGTCGCCGAGGTAGAGGCAGAAGTCGCTGACAGGCTTACCCTGACGGAGCACCCACGAGCAACGGGCCTGATAGTCCCAGAACGGCTTGCTCATCGGCCAGTAGGTATTCAGGCGGTTAAGCACATACTGACGACCATTGGCCGTACTGATCTTTAGTTGATCACCGACCTCCCTCACCCACGGCTGGTAAGCCACGGCACAGACCACAAACTCATTGATGCCGTAGGCATAGGCATAGTCGGCCAGGTTCTTGATATTGGCCAACGTCTGCTTATAGGTGATGTCGGTAAAGGCCTCGCCCGAGGCAATCTGCTTGCCGTAGAGGTGGGCGGCCGACGAGCAGTCCTTGATGTCGTAGTTGCCCTCCGTCTGATAGCCCCAGAATTCAGCCTGCGGCTTATCCACCAGGCGCTTCACGCCCACGGCATCGCCCGCCATACAGAGGGCACCGCCGATGGCCTGGGCCGTCAGTACCAGTCCTTCGGAGCGGCAGAGACGGTTGAACTCACCGAAGTATTTGTCCGTAATCAGGTCGTTGATGGTGTGGCGCAGGTCGTAGAGGAACTTGTCTGAAGCCTCGGCAGAGCCCACCACCAGTCCGGCCATCACAGGCAGGTACTGTTTCATGTCGTAGCCGCGCAGGCGCCTGAACTCCTGCTCGAAGCCGATGGTCCAGTTCTGTGGCCCTGCCTCATGGCTGTCCATGCAGATGCCCGTCAACTTGCCGTTGTGCACCCGGATGCTGTCGATGATAGGTTTCACGTAACTCTGCCACTGCAGGCGGGCACCCTCGACAGAGAGTTTGTCGCACTCCAGACCGAGTGCCTCGGCGCGGCCGTGCTTCGTATGACCGCCCGTTGAGACAGAGAGGAAGCGCAGCAGGAGCCACTTGCCCTTAGGCGCATCCTTCCACGTGACGTATCCTTTCTCGTCGATGAGGCTGGAGAGGTCGATGGCACGGGAGAAGTCGATCACCTCGTCGGCACCGTATCGGGGCGTATGGTCGCCCTCGATGATCTCCGACACCAGACTGGCCTTCTCCTGCCAGGCATCGACAGAAGCACGGGCTGAGAGCACCACATTGCCGAAAGTCAAGGTGTTGTCGGCCTTGTTACTGGTGCCCCAGTCGTGCAGTCTTATCCTGAAGAATCTTCCCTTAGTAGCCGGAAATGAGATGGTCTGTTCCTTGACGCCGCCCAGGTTCTGGTACTTGGGGCGCAACTGGCAGACAGTTCGGTAGTTGGTGCCGTCGTCCGACACCTGCAGTTCTCCGATAGGCGGCAGTACGCGATAGCCACAGCCGAAGAAGTCCCATGTGGTCTTCTCGCCCTTCACCATATCACCCACTCTGGGGGAGTGGGGCGGCACCTGCATTGACGAGGTGCGCGCCTTTCCCCGTCCGTTCACCACGTAGGTGATGCTCCGGGCCGTAAACGGCTGTCCGAAGTCCATATATAATAAAGTAGTTTGTGTCGGGTCGGTGAGTTTCCAGGTAGAGTCGGCACTGAA